>NZ_CCBH010000146.1:0-125037 GCF_001368935.1 Novosphingobium sp. KN65.2 | reverse complement strand
GGGGGGGCGGCCATAGCCGCCATTGCTGATCTCTTCCCAGGTATGTGGCTTGAATGCGAGTTCCGCGCTGACGATCATCGTCGCGCAGTGGCCGACGATCTTGCCCTCGTACTCAGCGACGAACTGGCCTTCGGGAAAGTTGATGAGCTGGCCGCGGATTTCCGCGCGGGTGAAGGAATCGGCCTTGCCATAGACCTTGATGGACAACCGCGCGATGGCCGGGGCATCGGCAACCGTCGCAGGGCGAATGATGAGTTTGGCTTTGGTGTGATCCATGTGCCGCCTTCTTACGCGCAGCCGCGCGCCGGGTTCCAGTGCCTATTGCATGGAAAGGAAAAAATCCGCGGTCCGGGCCATCGAAGTTGTGGCCGCACAATGCAGTTGCGGACTGTGGCATTTCTCACGCGCAACCATGGGGTGTTGCGCACATCGCGAACCGCAGTTTCCGCCTACAACCAGGATGCGTGCTGCAAGTTGCAATGCACCCCCGGAACCAACGTCCTGAACGACAATGCTTTTTCGGGGACGACAATTTTTCTTGGGCCGACCGGGATACTTTTACGCATCCGCTCCGTTGTTCTTGGTGAAAGGAGACATATGCATGAGTGCTACACTGATCGCCCTGGCCCTGTTCGGCTGCAGTGACGACGGGAGCGCCTGCGAACGCCTCCGCATGCCGGTGGAAACCTATCAGACCCGCGCCCAATGCACGGCAAAGCTCGACGATGCGCTGGGCAGCGATGCCGCCATGCGTGCCGAGTTCCCCACGGTTTATGCGCAATGCCTGTCGAGCCGGCAGCTTTCGATGCTGGGCTCCGGCACGGTCGACCTGCGCCGCGTCAACGGCGTGAATTTCGCTTCTGCAGGCCTTTAACCGCGTCCGCGGTAGCTCTGCACGCCCTGATCCGGGACCCAGAGCCCTTCGGGAACCAGGCCCGACTGCCAGAACACATCGATGGGGATGCCCCCACGCGGATACCAGTAGCCGCCGATGCGCAGCCAACGTGGCTTCATCTCGTCGAACAGGCGCTGGCCAATGCCGACCGTGACGTCCTCGTGAAAGCCGCTGTGATTGCGGAAGGAGCCGAGGAAAAGCTTGAGGCTCTTCGATTCCACGATGGTCTCGCCCGGCGCATAATCGATCACGAGATGCGCGAAGTCGGGCTGGCCGGTGACCGGGCACAACGAGGTGAACTCCGGCGCGGCAAAGCGGACCATGTACAGGGAACCGGCGCGCGGATTGGGCACATAGTCCAGCACCGCTTCGGTCGGGGACGCGGGAAGCGCGCTCTGCTGGCCAAGGTGAAGGGGGTTCGCGGGTGTTTCGCTCATGCCTCGGCCATGACGCGAACGCGCCGCGATGACAAGCATGATGTGCCATCCTCGGGAGCAAACGCAGCCGGTTTGGCGGCAGGTCGGAACGGCTCGGCGCGCAGAGCGCGCGCATTAACTTTCGGTTCAGCGGACTTGCTGTGATGGCTCGCGCATGAGGGGCTTGAACGGGACTCACACTCGCATCACTCTGGCGCTGCTGATCGCAGGCTCGCCTGCCATAGGCCATGCCCAGGCGATCGGCTCATGGAGCCTGCCGGAACCCGACTCGACCTCCAGCGCCCCTGCGCCGCAAGGGCCGGTCGACGCCCAGAACCCCATCCTCCGGCCGGAAGCCGGTGAGTCCACCCTTGGCCCCGCTCCATCGGCCAAGCCTGCGGCGAAGCCGACGCCGGCTCCGCTGATCACCGCGGCACCGCCGCCACCTGCCGAGCCCACCGCCCGCACGACGGCCAAGCCTGCCCCGCCCAAGGCGACCACGCCTTCGCTGCGCCCTGTGACGCAAGCTCCGGCCCCGGAACCGACTGCAAGCGATAGCTCTGGCCCCGTCGAGCCCGCTGCTCAGCCCGAGCAGCTCCCGACGCGGCAGACAACCGAGCCTGAAACTGCCGGGGCCGAGCACCCGTCCTGGCCCGCATGGTGGTGGACCCTTCCCGCAGGCATCGCCGCGATTGCCCTGGCGCTGTTCCTCCTGCGTCGGCGCCGTCCGCAGGAAGAGGAATGGGCAGACACCGGCGAAGCCGTTGCCGAAGCGCAAGCCGAAAGCTCCCCGGCCGCGCGCCCGCTCGATTCCGCGTCGAGGCGCCCGCTGCCCGAACCTGCCTTCACGCCGGCTCCGCCCAAACCGGTCGCACCGCCCAAACCGGCCCCTGCCACCGTCAAGGCCAGCCCTGCGCTGATTTCCGTCGATCTCGAACCGGTCGCGATGCGGCTCTCGCTGTTTTACGCCACGCTGCAGTACCGCCTGACGCTCAGTGCCGAAGAGGCTCGCGGGCCGATCACGGTATCGGGCGACATGATTTCCGCCCACGCTTCGTTGTCACAGGAGCAGCAGCTGGGACCGCAAGTGCAGGACATGGCCCGGCGTCATGACCTCCAGGCCCTTGCGGCCGGCGAGCCCGTGCAGCTCAAGGGCGAGATCCAGCTCCCGCTTTCCGAGATCCGTGCCATGCGCCAGGGCGACGCGACGCTGTTCGTTCCGCTTGTGCGCCTGTGCCTGACAGGGCCAGATGGACTGGCGCTGCGCCGCGTCTTCACGCTCGGAATTCCGGGCGGCGGCGCCGGCCTGTCACCCTTGCGCACTGACACCGGCCCGCGCACCTTCGAGCCGCTTGCCGCCCGCGAAATCGAGGCCGCGCGGCAAATACCCTTGCAAACGGAGACCTTGCCTCTCGACCCCCAACGCGCAGCGGGCTAGGCTTCTCCGCGCGACAGCGGAGATGATCTTGAGCGATACAACGGGGCTGAAAAACAAGGCACATGCCACCAGGCTGGTCGGAGCCGGCCGACGTAGGGAATGGACCGGGGCGGTGGTCAATCCGCCGGTCTGGCGGGCCAGTACGCACTTGTACGACAGCACGAAGGACCTGGCGGAAGGGCCGCGCCGCAACGAGGACGGCCGCTTCTTCTACGGCAGGCGCGGCGCACCCACGCAGTGGGCCCTGTGCGATGCGCTGACCGAGATCGAGCCCGGTGCCGCCGGAACGGTGCTTTACCCATCGGGCGTGGCGGCCATAGCCGGCGTGCTGCTGACCCTGCTGCGCCCCGGAGACGTCCTGCTGATGACGGACAACGCCTATGACCCGAGCCGGGCCATGGGCAAGGGCCTGCTCCATGATCTCGGCGTCGAGACCCGCTTCTTCGACCCGCTCGACCTGCCCGCCTACGAGGCCCTGTTCTGCGAGAAGACGCGCGCGGTCCTTCTCGAGGCGCCGGGCAGCCTCTCGATGGAAGTGTGCGACGTGCCCGCCCTCGCCCGCATCGCCCGCGAAAAGGGCGCGGTGTCCGTACTCGACAACACATGGGCCAGTCCGCTGGGCTTTGCCGCGCTCGAAAAGGGCGTGGACGTCACCCTCATGGCCCTCACCAAGCATGTCGGCGGCCACTCCGACCTGATGATGGGCAGCGCCAGCGCCGGGCCCGAGCTTTACGCGAAACTGCGCCAGCGCGCGCAGCAACTGGGCACCGTCGTCTCGCCCGACGACGCATCGCTGGCCCTGCGCGGCCTGCGCACGCTCAACTTGCGGCTCAGGCAGGAAACCGCCTCTGCCCTCGCCATTGCCGAGTGGCTTTCAAAGCGCCCCGAGATCGCGCAGGTCCTGTGCCCGATGCTGCCCGGATCGACCGGCCACGAATTCTGGAAGCGCGACTTCACCGGCGGCTGCGGCCTGTTCAGCTTCACTTTCAGGGGCGGCGACGGGGCAAGCCGCAACCGCTTCATCGATGCACTGGAGCTGTTCGGGATCGGCTATTCCTGGGGCGGCTACGAAAGCCTCGCCCTTCCCATAGAGCCCGCGCACTATCGCACCTGCATGGCCTGGCCGCCGCGCGGCGGCGATCCGCAGGACTGCCACGGCGTGCGCCTGTCGATCGGGCTGGAAGACCCGGACGACCTCATCGCCGACATCGAACAGGCGCTCGCTCGGATGCAGGGATCGTGAGCGCTCCGCTCGATCCCGCGGCGACCGGCTCGCCTCTGGCCGACTCGACCGGCGCGGCCGATCCCGGCGTACTGGTCCCCGCACCCTCGCCCACCCCGATGGACGATCAGGCGATCGCCGGTGCCGAAGGGCTCAAGAACGCCGTCGCTTCGAAAAGCGGCACCATCGGCGACATCATCAACTCGCTGGACAGTCTCGCGGTCCAGGTTGGCGGCACGCGCATTTCGGTGTGGGACCTGATCGTCGTCATGCTGGTCCTAGCCCTCGTGATCACGATCGCCTGGGCTGCCAGCAAGTTCGCCGCCAGGGTCATCGGCCGCATGAGCCGGCTCGACACGACCCAGCATCTCCTCGCCGAGAAGATGGTCAGCCTCGTCATCTGGGGCATTGCCATCCTCGTGGGCATCGATGTCCTAGGCATCGACCTGACCGCCTTCGCGGTTTTCTCGGGCGCCTTCGGCCTGGCCATCGGTTTCGGCCTCCAGAAGACCTTCGGCAACCTGATCGCCGGGATCATCCTGCTGATGGACAAGTCGATCAAACCGGGCGACGTCATCGCCATTACCGATCAGGCGGGCAATTCCACCTTCGGCCAGATCCGCCGCATCGGCATCCGCGCCGTCTCGCTCACGACGCGCGACCAGAAGGAATACCTGATCCCCAACGAGAACCTGATGATCAATCAGGTGGAGAACTGGTCCTACTCGTCCAAGAACGTGCGCATCCAGGTGCCGGTCGGCATTTCTTACAATGCCGATATCGTGAAGGCCGAGGAACTGATGCTGGAAGCGGCGCGCGGCGTGAAGCGCATCCTGGCGGCACCGCCGCCCACCGCATGGCTGGAATCCTACGGCGACAGCACGGTCAATTTCATCATCCACTGCTGGATCACCGATCCCGAGGAAGGCACCGGAAACGTGCGCTCGGCGGTTCTCAAGAACCTGTGGCACCTGTTCCACGAGCACGGCATCGAGATCCCGTTCCCGCAGCGCGACATCAACTTGCGCCAGAACGAAGCCTTGCGCGACCTGATCGAGGCCATGCGCGAGAGCAAGGCAAGCAATGGGAAGAAAGCGGAAACCGGTCCGGAAGCCTGATCCGTCCGTCCGGGACGGTCAGTGCGTGGCGACCGGCCGTTCCTTTTCCAGTTCGAGGCGGTTGCGCCCCTTCGCCTTGGCGCAGAACAGCGCAAGCTCGGCCCGCTCGATGGTCCGGTCGAGATTGTCGCCGATATGGGCGATACTGGCACTGGCGGTGATGGCAAAGCGGCTTTCGCCCACCTTCTGGCGCAGTTCGGCCAGCGTCGTCACCACGCGGTGGCAGATTGCCTGCGCCTGCTCGGTCGAAGTGCGCGGGAGGAGCACGGCGAAGCGCTCCGAACCGATCCGCGAAATGATATCCTCGGCCCGCAGCATCTCGCGAAGCAGTTCGGCGAAGACCTGCAGGACCTCGTCCCCGGTCGACTGGCCGTACTTCATGTTGATGGTGCGGAAGAAGTCGATGCTGAACAGCGCCAGGCACCCGTCCATGTTCGATTCGATCATGTGCTCGAGCATCGAAATGAAGGCGGCGCGGTTGGTAAGGCCGGTTAGTGGATCGGTATAGGTTGCGGCGAACAGCTGGTCCTTGAGCTGGCGACGCTCGTCAATGCTGCGCATGATGCTGAGCGCACCATAGATCTCACCCCCTTCGTCACGCAAAGCGCGGGCCTGGATCTCGAACCAGTGCTGGCGTTCGTCTGCAGTGACAGCCGGGAATTCGACCCACTTCCCCGGCTCGCGCCCGTCGAGTGCATCGCTCAGCGCGCGGCTGACGATGTCGCGGTGCGAGCTTTCGACGATGTCGAGCAGGTTGGGCGAGATCAGCGAGCCGGGAATGCGGAAGCCAAGCCGCTCAAACGCTGGCGAGGCATGGACGATGAAGCCTTCACGGTCCGTCTTCAGGATCACGTCGGAACTGCTGTCGGCCAGCAGCCCGTAAAGTGCCGAAGTCTCCTGTACCGTGAAATTCATGCCCATCGTCATAAGCCCCGGACTCTCGCTTCTTACTGGACCGGAAAGCACTTGGGGGCATTGCCCCGCTGCACACTTCCGTCCGACAACTGACAGAAACATCCGTCGCGTTAGCCCTGTTGCCTAACGAAACTAAATATTTCCTTAATATTCAGTTATTTAACATCGAAAAACGGAACGGAAAAGCGGGATTCTCCGGGGCTGGACCGGTTAACCATCTTTTATGCACAAGACTTACCGGGCCCCGCCCATCCAAGCCTCTGAATCTTGGGAAAGATGGCGCGTCACAGCTCGATCATGATCTTGATCTTTTCCGGAGTCGTCTCGACCGCCTCGGCAATCTGGCTGCGGCAACGGGCGATCAGTTCTGGCAGGCCGACGATCGTGCGAGTCGGCTTGAGATCCGACGCAGTTACGCCCAAAGCCTGGGCGATCGGCTCGATGCGATCCTCGATCGGGCGCGCACGGTCCTGTTCCCAGGCCCATACGGTCGGTTTGCTGACGCCCAGCTTTTCGGCGAGTTCGCCCTGGGTCATGCCGCGCAGCTTGCGCAGGCGATGCAGGCGTTCGCCCAGCGTTTCGCCGCCGATCGCGGCAACGCCTTGAACCTTGGCCGCGCCGTCTGCCTCGGCGCCCGGCTCGACCGCGCCGCGCAACTGGGCCGCGCTCAGCGCGAAAGCGGAAAGCGGCTTGTCGAAGCTGCAGCCGTAGAGCGCGCCGCTGGCCCACTCCACCGTTGCGTGGACCTGGCCAGCTTCGGGGAAATCGAGGTCGATGGCCTCGCCGATCTCCAACTCGGTCCTGCTCTCCATGAGCATGCCCGATTCGGAGAGGTTGTGGATGACGACAGAGGTCTCGACACCGGACTCCAGCGCCCCTTGCGCTTCCAACCGCAGCTTGCGCCTGTGCGCGCGCGGTCGGGCCGCATCGACCGGTACTTCATCGAATTGGGCGGCAATGGCCATGCACGTAACCTCCTGAAAGATCCCCAAATCGTCATCCCTTACGGTTAAGATTTGGTTAGGGCGGCCTCCGCAGTCCGGCAGGAGACGCTCCGGCACATCGGCAAAGCGTGCGAAACCGGCGGAATTGCGCGCGCTTGCAGCCTGAACGGCTCGTCGCATTCACGGCCTAAAGCTCCCCTTATCCCCTCGAAAGCCAATATGGCTGGCAATGGCGGGCCAACCCGGCCACATGGCGCACCATGCAAGCGAATCCCGCCACTACCGGACAGGAAGGCCGCATCGGCACCGTCTATCTCGTCGGCGCAGGCCCGGGCGATCCGGACCTGCTGACGCTGCGCGCCGCACGGCTGCTCATGTCGGCCGGCCTCGTCGTGCACGACGGCCTCGTCGATCCGGCGATCCTCGCCATGGCCCGTTCGTCCGCGCGCCTCGTCTCCGTCGCCAAGAGCCGCTCGCGCCACACCATGAAGCAGGAAGCGATCTGCGACCTGCTGGTGAAGGAGGCGCTTGCCGGCAACGACGTCGTGCGCCTCAAGGGCGGCGACCCCTTCGTCTTCGGGCGCGGCGGCGAAGAAGCCGAAGCCTGCCGTGCGGCCGGTGTCCCGGTCGAGGTCGTCCCCGGCATTTCCTCGGCGCTCGGCGCATCGGCGGCGGCGCAGATCCCGCTGACCCACCGCGACCACGCCTCGATCGTCTCGTTCGTCGCCGGTCAGTGCAAGGGGCTTACCGACCAGGACTGGTCGGGCCTTGCCGGCAAGGGCCGTACGCTGGTGATCTTCATGGGCCTGGCCACGGCCGCGCAGATCTCGGACAAGCTGATTGCCGACGGCCTGACGCCGGAGGTTCCGATCGCCGTCATCGAGAACGCCACGCGCAAGGAAATGCGCGTGCTGCGCGCTTCGCTCGCCGGTCTTGCCGATCTTGTTCGCGATGAGAGGGTGCAAAGTCCCGCCCTCATCGTTATCGGCGACGTCGCACGCGCCGAATCCGGCGATACCGACAATTCCATTCGCGCCCTGGCGCTAGAGGCCCAGAACATGGAGATAGGGCAGTGAAAATTCTTACGGGCAACGACCTGAAGACCGGAGCGGTCATCTGGTGGACCGGCGTGGGCTGGTCGCTGGACGTCAACGAATCTGCCGATGTCGGCGAGCATGGCGCGGCGATCATCGCCCGCGAGGAAGGCGCGCAGAACGTCTTCGCCGCCTATATCATCGACGGCCAGAAGGACGCCGACGGCGTTCGTCCCGCCCATATCAAGGACCGCATCCGCGCGCTGGGCCCCACCGTGCGCCCCGACCTGACGCTCAAGCCGTCCGAACCCGAAGCCGTGAACTGGGTGATCTGATGTACAAGTACGACCAATACGACCAGCAGATGGTCGATACGCGCGTCGCGGAATTCCGCGACCAGGTGAAGCGCCGCCTCGCCGGCGACCTGACCGAGGACCAGTTCCGCCCGCTGCGCCTGCAGAACGGCCTGTACCTCCAGCTCCACGCCTACATGCTACGCGTCGCGGTGCCCTACGGCACCCTGAACTCGACGCAGATGACGATGCTGGGCGACATCGCGGACAAGTACGACCGCGGCTACGGCCACTTCACCACCCGCCAGAACATCCAGTACAACTGGATCAAGCTGGAGGACACGCCCGACATCCTCGCCGACCTCGCTTCGGTCGAGATGCATGCGATCCAGACCAGCGGCAACTGCATCCGCAACATCAGTTCGGACCAGTACGCCGGGGCGGCCGCGGACGAACTGATCGACCCGCGCCCCTATGCCGAGCTGCTGCGACAGTGGTCCAGCTTCCACCCGGAATTCCTGACGCTTCCGCGCAAGTTCAAGATCGCCGTCATCGCCAGCGAGACCGACCGCGCGGCGATGAAGCTGCACGACATCGGCATCAGGATGGTCAGGAACGACGCCGGCGAAATCGGCGCGCGCTTCTACGTCGGCGGGGGCATGGGCCGCACCCCGATGATCGCGCCCGTCATCCGCGAATTCGTGCCGCTCGACCAGCTGATCACCTACTCTGAAGCGTGCCTGCGCGTGTACAACCGCTACGGTCGCCGCGACAACAAGTACAAGGCGCGCATCAAGATCCTCGTCCATGAACTGGGCAAGGAAGAATATACACGCCAGGTCGAGGAAGAGTTCGCGCACCTGATGTCGCAGGGCATCGAGCCGCCGCTGGCCGAGCTTGAGCGCATCAAGCAGTACTTCGTCGATCCGGCCTTCGAGACCGGTCTGTCCGACGATCTCGACCTGACCGATCCCGACTTCCGCCTTTGGGTGGAGCGCAACTGCCAGGAGCACAAGCAGGCCGGGTACATCATCGCCACCGTCTCGCTGAAACCGGTGGGCGGCATTCCGGGCGACGCCTCGGCCGACCAGATCCGCCTGATGGCCCAGCTTGCCAAGGACTACAGCTTCGACGAACTGCGCGTCACTCACGCCCAGAACATCGTCTTCCCGCACGTGAAGAAGGCTGACCTCTACACGCTGTGGCAGAAGCTCGACGAGGCCGGTCTGTCGACCGCCAACCTCGACACGGTGGGCGACATCATCGCCTGCCCCGGCCTCGACTACTGCAGCCTTGCCAATGCCCGCTCGATCCCGGTGGCGCAGAAGATTTCGGAACGCTTCGGCAGCGCCGAAAAGCAGGCCGAGATCGGCGAGCTCAAGCTGAAGATCTCCGGCTGCATCAACGCCTGCGGCCACCACCACGCGGGCCACATCGGCATCCTCGGCGTCGACCGCAAGGGCGTGGAGAACTACCAGCTCCTGCTCGGTGGCTCGGAAGGCGCCGACACGTCGCTGGGCAAGATCACCGGTCCGGGCTTCGACGAGGACGGCATCGTCGATGCCGTCGAGAAGGCCACGCAAGTCTATCTCTCCAACCGTGAGGACGGTGAACGCTTCCTCGACACCTATCGCCGGATCGGCATGGATCCGTTCAAGGAGGCTATCTATGGTTGATGTCCAGTTCCGCTTCCGTGACGATGAAGCGGTCAACGATCCCGCCGTCACGGTCGACGCCTTCACCGAGCAGAGCAATGCCTCTGCCGTGCGCATCGAACCGGGCGACGACGCCCGCGACCTGCTGCCCCACCTAGACCGCATCGCGCTGGTCGAAGTGAACTTCCCGGCATGGACCGACGGCCGCGGCTACTCCTCGGCCCGGATCCTGCGCGAAGCGGGCTTCACCGGAGAAATCCGCGCCGTGGGCGATGTCGTGATCGACATGCTCAGCCACCTCAAGCGCTGCGGCTTCGACGCTTTCGCGCCCGACAAGCCGCTCAACCCGACCGATGCGCGGAATGCATTCGACCGTTGGGACAACGTCTACCAGGCAACGGCCGACGGCCGCCAGCCGATCTGGGCGCTGCGGCACCCGGCCTGAGGCCGAGGCCAGACCTGGAGCTTCACCAAGGATTTCCGTTATGACCGAAGCGACACGCATCCGCGACCGCATTGACACCGGCCCCCGCTTTGCCGAGGCCGATGCCGTGCGTCTCAACCGCCTCTTCCGCGGCACCGATACGATCGAAATGCTCGAGACGGTGCTGAAGGAAGGCATGGCGGGCGATGTCGGGATCGTGTCCAGCTTCGGCGCGGAATCCGCGGTGCTGCTCCACCTCGTCTCGCAGGTCGATCCCAGCGTGCCGGTGCTCTTCCTGGAGACCGGCAAGCACTTTCCCGAGACGCTGGCCTACCGCGACCTGCTGATCGAACGCCTCGGCCTCAAGGACCTGCGCAACCTGACCCCGGATGCGGAGGAACTGGCCAAGAAGGACGAGTCCGGCCTGCGCTGGTCCTACGATCCGGACGGCTGCTGCGATATCCGCAAGGTCAAGCCGCTGGCCAAGGCCCTGCTCGGCCTCGATGCCTCGATCACCGGGCGCAAGGCTTTCCAGGCATCGACCCGCGCGACGCTGCCGCGTTTCGAGATCGACACGACCGACGAACAGGGACGCCTGAAGATCAATCCGCTGATCGACTGGTCGCCCGAACGGATCGCCGCCTATATCGAGGAACACGATCTGCCGCCGCATCCGCTGGTGGCTGTAGGCTATCCCTCGATCGGCTGCATGCCCTGCACCAGCAAGGTGGCGCCGGGCGAAGACCCGCGTTCGGGCCGCTGGCGCGGTTGGGACAAGACCGAGTGCGGCATCCATGTCGCGCATCACACCCCCGATCACACCGAAAAGGTCGCCCCGGAATTCGACCCGGGCCTCTAAGGCTCCCCGAATACCGGACTGCGCTGCCCCCTGGCGCGATTACCGCCACGGCAGGGAATCGCGCCAGGCTTGCGCAAGAGCCAGATAAGCCGAGCCCGGAAGAGTCTCTTCGAATTCAGCTTGTGGCAGGCGCGACGCTACCCGGGTGTCGCCCTGCCCGTTGCGGCAGGACAGCGATCAGCACCACGATCCCGACCACCAGCACGCCGGTTGCGAGCGGTCGACTGAAATCGAGCCCGCCTTTCGCCAAAGGCTTGTCGAGGAAGTCGCCAACCGTCGCGCCCAGCGGACGGGTCAGGACGAAGGCAACCCAGAACAGGGCAACGCGGCTGCTCCGGGTAAATGCCCAGAGCGCAACCACGGCGAGCAACAGCCCCCCGAACAAGGCCGCTCCGCCGAGATAGCCGAAACCGCCGTCATCCGCCGCCCAGTCACCCAGCGCCGTCCCGAGTGTCTGCGAAAAGGTGATCGTCAGCCAGTAGAAAACCTCCGTACGTGCCGAAACCACGGTCTCGACCGAGACCGTGCCATTGACGACCTTCCAGACAAGCAATGAGCCAGCCACCAGCGCGCCGAGCAGGAGGGTTCCGCCCGGATAGCCAATTCCCAGCGACCGGGTGGCGAGGTCGGCCATCGTCGTACCTGCTGTCGTTGAAGCCACGATCGTCGCCCAATAGAGCCATGGCCGAAAGCGCGTCGCGCGCACTTGCGCCAGCACAAGCACGGCGAGCGGCACGAAAAATATGAAACTGCTGACGAGATATCCAAGGTCGTAGGTCATCGAGAGCGTATCGCCGCCGGTTTCGCCAAGGGTCGTCGCCAGTATCTTTATCATCCAGAACCCGAGAGTGATCGCCGGCACCTTTGTCGCGGTATGTCCCATCATGCCTCGCCAGATTGAATTGCAGGTCTTTCCAAGATGCCGCCAACCAGCACTTGCCTCAGTCGTTCAGGTCAATTTCGGCAGCCTCATGCGGTTGCACGTGAAGAACGGGTGCATGACATAAACGCAAGTCCGCGGCCCTTATCGTTGGTGCCTGGCAGCACTAAGTCGCATTCATGGCCATACCGCAATGCAGCATAGGCGATTCGGGCGGAACCCCGGATCGCGCCGTTCACCCGTTCCTAGTCATTCTGGCCCTGGCAATGGGGGCTTTCGCGATCGGGACGACCGAATTCGCGGCGATGAGTCTGGTTCCCTATCTGACCCGCGACCTGGGCATTACCGAGCCGCAGGCCGGCCATGCGATCAGCGCCTATGCGCTGGGCGTGGTAGTCGGCGCTCCGGTCATCGCGGTGCTGGCCGCAAGGTTACCGCGCCGGGCCCTCCTGATCGGGCTCATGGCCATGTTCGCGCTGGGCAATGGCCTGTCCGCCATGGCCCCGAGCTATGACCTGCTGCTGCTCTTCCGGTTCCTGAGCGGCCTACCGCATGGCGCCTACTTCGGTGTCGCCGCCCTTGTAGCGGCCTCGATGGTGCCGTCGAACAGGCGGGCGCAGTCGGTTGCGCTGGTTATGTCGGGCCTCACCGTCGCGACGATCATCGGCGTACCGCTGGCGAACTGGCTGGGGCAGGCCCTGGGATGGCGCAGCGGCTTTGCCGTCGTTTCGGGTCTCGCGCTGCTGACCATGGCCCTCGTCGCGCTGTTCGCGCCACACCAGTCTGCCGCACAGGGGGCGAGCCCGATGCGCGAGTTGGGCGCGCTGCGCCGACCGCAAGTGCTGCTGACGCTGCTGACCGGTGCCATCGGCTTCGGCGGCCTCTTCGCCGTCTATACCTATGTCGCCTCGACCCTGATCGAGGTCACCCGCGTTTCGGAAAGCATGGTCCCGGTGATCCTAGCCGTGTTCGGCGTCGGCATGACGGCGGGCAACCTGTTCTGGGCCTGGGCAGCCGACCGCGCCCAGAACCGCGCGGCCATCGGCGCCCTGCTGTGGAGTGCAGCCGCCCTTGCGCTGTTCCCGCTGGCGGCAGGCAATATCTGGAGCCTGACCGCCGTCATCCTTCTGATCGGCTTCGGCGGCGGCCTCGGCACGATCCTCCAGACCCGGCTGATGGACGTTGCCGGCGACGCACAGGCGCTGGCTGCAGCGGCGCACCACAGCGCTTTCAACATCGCCAACGCCCTTGGCCCCTGGCTGGGCGGGCTGGCGATCACGGCGGGCTATGGCCTCACGTCGACCGGGTGGATCGGCGCGGCGCTCTCACTGGCAGGTCTCGGGATTTTCCTCGTGACGATCACTCAGCACCGCAAACAGGCGGACCTGCAGCCCGCCCTCGCCTGATGCTTGCGCAAGCCTAGTGCTCGACCCGGCGTTCCAGTTTCATGTGAACGGCACCCGGCGTCGTTTCCACGGCGCTGACGAAGAATTCCTTGCCCGGCTTGCCGGGGCCGAACAGAGGCGTGCCGCCACCGGTTTCCTTGGCGATCACGCGCAGCCACATCTCGTCGGCCATGCCTGACAGCAAGGCCGCCTGCACGGTGCTCGCCTCGCCGATGGCAAGGACGGCCTTTTCACCGGCCGCCTGCTCTGCCCGCTCGAACGCTTCGGTGAATGTCTCGAGGAAATGAAACCTCAGCCGGTCGTTTTCCTTGGGATAGCGTGCGGGCGGCGGATCGTCCGAAACGACGAAGATCGGGACCTGCAGCTCATAATTGTCGGCAAACCAGTCCGGGTTCGCTACCGTATCGAAGCTGCGGCGGCTCATCACGACCGCTCCGCAGGCGGAAACCAGCGGCTGGCGCAAGTCCGCGCGGTTCAGGGTCTCGATGGGAATGACACTTTCGCCGCGAGCATCCGCACAGAAGCCATCCATGCTGGTGGCGGCATCGATGATCATCCTGCCCATTCCACTCACTCCCGACTTTGTGCCACGCCGCATGCAATGGCACAGTACCGGTATCAATCCGCCCACCCCCTTGAGAGTTCCCATAGGCAAGTCGGGCGGCCCTGCGGCAAAACGACCAGAAGGGGCATAACATATCATGCTCCTATCCGACCGGGCTACGTCTTTATGCGAGGGTGTCTGCCCCATTGGCACCATGCAAACCATTGCATGGAAATTGCGCCGCAATAAGGATTAGCCGCCGTCTGAATGACGCAAGGCACACCCGATCGCCAACTGTCGCTTCGGACAGGCGGCGATCGGAAGAATCGCAGTAATAGTATTAAAAAACAGCTACTTATCCAATCATCATGAGGCTTGCATTGCCGCCTGCCGCAGTCGTGTTGATCGAAGTGGAGACCTCCTCCAGCAGGAAATCGAGCGGCCACTCCAGATCCTTGCCCGGCAGCGAGGCATGAACTGTCACGATGGCTCCGGGAAGTTTCGCAACAGCTTCGCACGCCTTGCGAACGTCCTCGCCGCCGCCTTCGACGAGCGCCGCACCGAACGATTCGCCCGATTCGCCGCCCAGGAAAGACGCCACTTGCGGGGGCAGGTCGGCAGGAAGCGCCATGCCGTCCACTGCGGCGCGATTGCCCGTTGCCAGAGCTGCGGCGATCTGCGCGAACAGTCCGTCGCGCGTCTTCGGGAACAGCAGGATCCGGCCGCGCGGGTGCAGCGCGTAGAGGTTGCGTTCGCCGACCGGGCCCGGCAGCGCAATCTCGGTGCCGAGCGCGCTGGCCGCGCCCATCGCGCGAGCACGAGCGGCAGCCGCTGCCTCGCCCTGCCCCTCAAGCCAATCGGCAAAGGCCGCAAGCGGCGCGAAGGGCTTCCCGAAGGGCGCAAGTACCGGCGGCGGGCTCGCCACCAACCGTCCCTGGTATAGCGGGCCGCCCGCCTTGGGGCCGGTCCCCGAAAGGCCGCGCCCACCGAATGGCTGCACGCCGACGATCGCGCCGATGATGTTGCGATTGACGTAGAGGTTGCCCGCCTTCGCATGCGCAGTGACTTGCGCAACCGTACCGTCGAGGCGCGTGTGCAGGCCGAAAGTCAGGCCATAGCCGGTGGCGTTGATCGCATCGACCAGCTTGCCGAGGTCCGCCCTGCGGAAACGCAGCACGTGAAGGACCGGCCCGAAGACCTCGCGGCCAAGGTCCGCCATGCTGTCGATCTCGATGATCGTTGGGGCGACGAAAGTGCCGTGAGCGGTATTGTCAGCGGGAATCGCGACCTGCTCGACCTTGTGCCCCCGGGCCCGCATCGCTTCGATGTGCGCATTGATTTTGGCTTGGGCCTCCGCCGTGATGACCGGACCGATGTCCACGGCCAGTTGCTGCGTGTTGCCCACGCGCAGTTCGGCCAGTGCCCCCTTGAGCATGGTCAGGGTGCGGTCGGCGATGTCTTCCTGCAGGCACAGCACGCGCAGCGCCGAGCAGCGCTGACCGGCACTGTCGAAAGCCGAAGCGATGACGTCGCCAACGACCTGTTCGGCCAGCGCGGACGAGTCGACGATCATCGCGTTCTGGCCGCCGGTCTCTGCGATCAGCGGGATCGGCTTGCCGGCAGGCGACAGGCGCGATGAAAGCTGCCGCTGGATCAGACGCGCCACTTCTGTGGAGCCGGTAAACATCACCGCTGCGACCTTCGGCGCGGCCACCAGCGCCGCACCGACCTTGCCGTCACCGGGAACGAGTTGGAGCGCGTCCTTGGGGACACCCGCTTCGTGCAGTATACGCACGGCTTCGGCGGCGATCAGCGGGGTTTCTTCGGCAGGCTTGGCCAGCACCGGATTGCCCGAGACGAGCGCGGCAGTGACCTGCCCGATGAAGATCGCCAGGGGAAAGTTCCAGGGGCTGATGCAGACCACCGGGCCAAGCGGCGTCTGCCCCTCGCCCAGCGTATCGCGGGCCTGCCTGGCATAGTAGCGCAGGAAGTCGATCGCCTCGCGCACTTCGGCAATGGCGTTCGCGGCCGACTTGCCAGCCTCGCGCATGACAAGACCCATGAGCACGCCGATCCGGTCCTGCAGGACATCGGCAGCGGCATCCAGCATCGCCGAACGCTCGGTCACCGGCACATGCTGCCAGCGGCTGAGCGCTGCGCGCGAAACCGCCATGCCCGCCGCTTCCGGCTCGACTTCGAAGACGCGGCCCACGACGTCTCGATGATCGGCCGGGTTGAGGACCGGTCGCTCCTCGCCCTGACCGTAGGCCGGCATGGCATACCAATCGACGCTGGCGGACGTGCGCAATTGTTCGGTCAGGGCCGCCAGCGCGGTTTCGCTGGACAGGTCGATACCGTCCGAATTGCGGCGGTCGGGATAGAGATCGCGCGGCAGGGCGATCAGATCGTGCCGTGCACCCGGCTCGGGCATCGCGCGCACGAGGTCGACCGGGTCGGCAGCCAGTTCGGAGACGGGCACCGACGGATCGGCAATGCGGTTCACGAAGGATGAATTCGCCCCGTTCTCAAGCAGGCGCCGCACCAGGTAGGCCAGCAGCGTCTCATGAGTGCCGACCGGCGCATAGACGCGACATGGCCGGTCGAGGTTCTCCTTGCCGACGACCTGCTTGTAGAGCGGTTCGCCCATGCCGTGCAGGCACTGGAATTCGTACTGCCCAACCGTGAAATCCGGCCCGGCGAGGTGGTAGATCGTCGCCAGCGACTGGGCATTGTGGGTCGCGAACTGGGGGAACACGGCGTCGGGGGCAGCCAGCAGCTTGCGCGCGCAGGCAACGTAGGCGACGTCGGTATGGACCTTGCGGGTATAGACCGGGAAGTCCTCCAGCCCGTCGACCTGGGCGCGCTTGATCTCCGCATCCCAATAGGCGCCCTTGACGAGGCGGACCATGATCCGCCGCTCCGCCCGGCGAGCAAGATCGACGATCCAGTCGATGACGGCCGGGCAGCGCTTGCCATAAGCCTGGACCACGAAGCCAAGGCCATTCCAGCCCGCCAGATCGGGATCGAGCGCAAGGCTTTCGAGCAGGTCGAGCGACAGCTCGAGGCGGTCGGCCTCCTCCGCATCGATGTTGAAGCCGATGTCATACTGCTTCGAAAGGACTGCCAGCGCCTTCACCCGCGGCAGCAGTTCATCCATCACCCGCCCGGCCTGCGCGCGGCTGTAGCGCGGGTGGAGCGCGGAAAGCTTGATCGAGATGCCGGGGCCCTCATAGACGCCCTTGCCGTCCGCGGCCTGACCGATGGCGTGGATGGCGTTCTCGTAGTCCGCATAGTAGCGCGCGGCATCGGCCGCCGTCGTCGCAGCTTCGCCGAGCATGTCGTAGCTGTAGCGGAAGCCCTTGGCTTCCAGCTCGCGTGCGCGCTTCACGGCTTCCTCGATAGTCTCGCCGGTGACGAACTGCTCGCCCATCATGCGCATCGCCAGATCGACGCCGCGGCGAATGACCGGCTCGCCGGCACGCGCGATCAGCCGCGTGAGCGCGGCGGACAGGCCCTTGTCGTCAACACTGCCGACAAGCTTGCCGGTCACCACCAGCCCCCAGGTCGCGGCATTGACGAACAGCGACTTGCCGTTGCCGAGATGGCCGCTCCAGTTGCCGTCGGCAATCTTGTCGCGGATCAGCGCGTCGCGGGTGTCGTCATCGGGAATCCTCAGCAGGGCCTCGGCAAGGCACATGAGCGCGACGCCTTCCTGACTGGAAAGCGAATATTCCTGCACGAGCCCTTCAACGCCGCTGCCCTTGTGGCCGTTGCGCAGCGCGACCACGAGCCGGCTGGCCGTCTCGCGGATATTCGCGCGAAGCGTTTCGGGCAGGCTTGCGGCATCGAGAAGCGGGGCCAGGCACTGCGCCTCCTCACGACGATAGGCGGCAGTGATACTCTCGCGCAGCGCAGAAGCACCACGAACGGGAGGGGCGAAGTCGGAAAAGGGCGCGATTTGGGTCATGCCGACATGATAAGCCAGCCGCGTTCGGCAATCTGCCTTTTCAGAAGCATGTTATAGATCTAATTGACCAATTATCTGTATTATTTTGGACCATGTGAATGATTTTGACTGACAAACAGGTCGATCTGGATATAATCGATCGAAAAATCATCGCAGCTCTGCGGGAAGACGGGCGCATGACTGTGACCGACCTCGCGCGGGAAGTCGGCATCAGCAAGACGCCGTGCCAGGTTCGCCTGCGCCGCCTGCTGGATTCGGGCGTGATCCGGGGCTTTCGTGCCGTCGTCGATCCTGCCAGCCTCGGCCTCGATCATGTCGCCTTCACCGAAGTAAAACTGTCCGACACGCGCGAGCAGGCCCTGAGCGAGTTCAACGCGGCGGTGCGGCGCCTGCCGGAAGTCGAGGAATGCCACATGATCGCCAGCAGCTTCGACTATCTGCTCAAGGTGCGCACGGCCGACATCCGTCGCTACCGCATCGTGCTGGGCGAAAAGATCTCCAGCCTGCCCCACGTTTCCAGCACATCGACTTTCGTGGCGATGGAGACGGTCAAGGACGCCAACAGCTGACCGGGAAATTCGCCAAACGACGGTATAATAATACCCACGCACGTTGCGTCTTCGCGATCAATTCCGCTGAGTCGCTCCCATAAGCAGGAAGCCTGCGACATGTCACCGCAGCGGAGCAATGAATCATCGCTGTGACTAGCGCAAAAGTCACGGTTTCAGGGACATGTACGAATTTCTGCCCGCCAGCGGTTCAGTTATATATTTCGATCTGATAAGCACCCCATATTACTAGGAGTAACCAGCACGAGCACCGGCAGTGCGGCCGGCAGGACGGTAAAAGAGCAATCCCTACCCGAAAGTCCCTGGACCGGAGGCCCCGCCCGACCTCCGCAAGTCGATCGCTTTCCCCTCGTCAAATCCGGCGCGACACCCTGCGCAAGCCTCGGCTGTCCGGGCCTCTGATCGCGGCCGCCCTGGCCTTGCCGGCCATCCCCGCGGCTGCAGCGGCTGCAGCGCCTCCATCCTTCTCTGCCAGCGCCCCGCTTTCGAGCGACACCGGTTATACCACGCTGGACTGGAACGCGTCCGGCGCCGTCGTAGTCGAGCAGGCGCGCAAGGCCGACCTTTCCGACGCGCGGACGATCTACGAAGGCCCGAACCATGCGCTGTTCCTCTCGGGACTGGGCGGCGGGACCTACTACTTCTCGCTGCGGGACGAGACCGGGGCTCGATCAGCGCCGCTCAAGCTCACGGTCTCGCACCAGTCATTGACCCAGGCGCTGTTCCTGACCGCGATCGGCTTTCTCGTCTTCATCGCCACCGTCGCGGTAATCTTCCGGGGCGCGCGCGATGACCAGTGAAGCCGCCCTCCTTCCCGCTGGCGTCGGCTGGACGCTGCTGGCCGCCTTCAGCGTGCTGTGGATCGGCCTCGGCATCTACTGGGGCCGCCGCAACAAGAGCTTCGAGGACCATGCGCTGGCCGGACGCAACATCGGCCTGGCGCTCGGCTCGGCAACCGCAGCGGCAACATGGATCACGTCGAACACGACGATGCTGGCCCCGCAGTTCGCCCTGCAACTGGGCATCTGGGGCATGCTCGCCTACTCGACTGCTGCGATCGGCCTGCTGCTCTTCGCGCCGATGGCGGGCCGCATCCGCAAACTGATGCCCAACGGCTATACCAGCGGGGACTTCTTCCGCCTGCGCTACGGCCGGGTCGCCTGGGCGGTGTTCCTGCTCTTCACCCTGTTCTATTCGCTGACCTGGCTGGTCTCGATGGCCATGGCGGGCGGCATCCTGCTCAACACCCTATCGGGCATTCCCTATGCCTGGGGCATGTCGGTTATCCTGGGCGTTTGCGTCCTCTATACCATGCGCGGCGGGCTGGCTGCCGTGATCGGCACCGACTTCATCCAGAGCCTGATCATCATCGTCGGCATCGTCGTCGTCGGCGTGGCCGTGCTTTCGCACGTCCCGGTCGAGAAGATCCACGCCAATCTCGCCGCCGAGCGCCCTGCCCTGCTCGACGTGCTGTTCCCGGCGGCGATCATGGCGATCTTCAACAACCTGCTGTTCGGGCTCGGCGAGGTCTTTCACAACAACGTGTGGTGGAGCCGCGCCTTCGCCTTCCGCGAGGGCGTGGCGGGCAAGGCCTTTGCGCTGGGCGGCCTGATCTGGTTCCCGATCCCCTTCGCAGCCGGCTTCGTCGCCCTGGCCTCCGGCGCGCTCAACGTACCGGTGCCCGCCGCCGACATGGTGGGGCCGCTGGTCGTCGCCGAAGTGCTTGGCGAGGCGGGCGCCATCGGCATCTTCATCATCGTGTTCTGCTCGCTCGCTTCCAGCATCGACAGCCTGCTGGCGGCAACCGCAGACCTGATGACCGAGGACGTCTATCGCCGCATGTTCCGGCCTGCCGCCCATCCCGAGACGCTCAAGAAGATCGCGCAGTGGGTAACGCTGGGGCTCGGCCTGTTCACCTGGGCGGTCTGTTTGCCGCGCATCGGCACGCTGGCAACCGTACTGTTCTTCGCGGGCCCGCTCGTCGGCGCGATGATCTGGCCGATCGTCACCGGCCTCTACTGGCGCCGCGCCAACACGACCGGCGCCGTCGGCGGCATGCTGTTGGGCGCCGGCATCGGCCTGTTCTTCTATTTCGCTATCGGCTTCTACGTGGCGTCCTTGATCGCCACTGCCGTATCCATGATCTGGGTGCTGGCATGCAGCGCCCTGTCCAAGACCCGTTTCGACTGGGCCCTGCTGAGGGAGGCTGAATGACCTTCTCGACCCAATTCCTGTCCGTTCTCGTCTATGGCTCGCTTGCGTGGTGCGCCGTGACTGCACTTGGACTGGGCACCCTGCTCATCCGCGACATCGTTCGGGGAGAAATCTGGTGACCCTGCCGGCATCGCGGGTCGATCATGCCCCCGCCATCGTCAAGCGGCCGGGCAAGATCGGCAATTGCCCGAATCCGGTCGACTTCATCGCGAAATCGCCCAAGCTCGATCTCCACGTGCTCGATCAGTTGCGCGGCGCCTCGGTGCTGTCCGCCGCGCAATTCGACAAGGACCTGCTGTGCGAACTGGCCAAGTTCGCGGCCTACCTGCAACTCAAGCGGTTCGATGTCGGCCGCGCCATGGACGACAAGATCATGGCCGCGGCCTTCTTCGAACCCAGCACGCGCACCCGCCTTTCGTTCGAGAGCGCCATGCTCCACCTCGGCGGCAAGACGATCAGCGTCGCCGACGGCAAGACCACCGGCGTCGCCAAGGGCGAATCGATGCGCGACATCGGCCAGATGTTCAATTCCTACGCCGACGTCGTCGTGGTCCGGCATACCGAGCAGTCCGCCGTAAGCGAGATGTGCGAGTACCTGCGCGTGCCCCTGCTCAACGGCGGCAACGGTTCGGACGAACATCCAACGCAGGCGCTGGCCGACTGGTACGCGCTGCTCAAGTGGCGGCCCGAGATCGCGTGGGCCAAGCTGCCCGAAAAGTTCCGTCTCAACATCGGCATCATCGGCACGCCGGGCAACATGCGCACGGTGAAGTCGTTCCTGATGCTGGCGCTGCTGTTCCACGAGAACATCAACCACATCACCATCTTTTCCGAGATGGCCGATCCGCTCGGCGATGAACTGCGCGAACTGACGAAGAGCAGCCCGATCGGCATCGACTTCTCGCAGAACCTGCAACAGAGCCTCGAGTATCTAGACGTCATCTACATGAACGCCATCGCCTATCTGGGCGACGGCTATCGCTTCTTCGGGGATGCCTTTTCGCTCAACGACAAGAGCAGGCTGAAGGACGACACGGTCATCCTCCACCCGCTCGCACGCGGCGAGGAACTCGACGTCAGCCTCGATGACACGCAGCACAACCTCTATTTCAATCAGGCCGACGGCGCCGTCTGGATCCGTCAGGCGTTGCTGCTCGCGATCTTCGGTCGCGCCGCGGAAGTCGTGCCTGCAGAACTCCTCGCCTGACCGGCGGGCCCAGAACCAAGGAAACAACGACGATGTGTGGCATTGCCGGACTGTGGAGCCCCAAGGGCTACTCCGACAACACCCCGAAGCTGGCCGAGAAGATGGCCGACCGCCTCTACCACCGCGGGCCGGACGGGCGCGGCTTCCATTTCGATCCGGACCATGGCCTCGCCATGATCCACACCCGCCTGTCGATCATCGGCCTCAATGCCGGTGACCAGCCAATCTTCGACAAGGAGGCAGGGCTCGTCCTCACCGCCAACGGCGAGTTCTACGACTACAAGCGCCTGCGCGGCCTGCTGCGCACCGACGGCTTCGAGTTCACCACCAAGTCCGACAGCGAGATCGCACTCAAGCTCTACCGCAAGCACGGCTTCGATTTCGTCGAACAACTGCGCGGCGAATTCGCCTTCGCCATCTTCGACGAGAAGAAGGAGCAGCTGATCCTCGTGCGCGACCGCTTCGGGATCCGTCCGCTGTTCTGGCACAACGGACCCAATGGATTCTTCTGGGGCAGCGAGATGAAGGCCATGCTGGCCCATCCCGACGTACCGCGCGAAGTCTGCCCCAAGGCGCAACTGCACCAGATGATGCAGGTCATGGTGCCGGGCATGACCCTATACAAGGACATTCAGGCCGTCCTGCCAGGGCACATGCTGATCGTTACCCGCAAGGGCGATGGCTTCGAGGTCGAACAGAAGCGCTATTGGGATGCCGAATTCCCGCTCGACGGTCACCACGACGTGCGCCCGGACGAAGAGCACATTGAAGCGGTGCGCGAGAAACTGGTGGAATCCATCGCCTTCCGGCTCGAGGCCGACGTGCCCGTCGCCTGCTATCTTTCGGGCGGCATCGATTCCTGCTCGATCCTGGGCATGGCCGCGGCGATCCAGCAGTCGCCGGTAAAAGCCTTCACGATCTCGTTCGACGACAACCGCTACGACGAGGCCCATATCGCCACGGAAATGGCGGAGATGGCCGGCGCGGACCAGGATATCCTGCGGGTCAAGGCCGAGGACCTCTACGGCAAGAACTTCGAGGACGCGGTAATGTTCTCGGAGCGCACGTTCTACAACACGCTGGGCGTCGCCAAGATGCTGATGAGCAAGCACGTGCGCGACGTCGGCTACAAGGTCGTGATCACCGGCGAAGGTTCGGACGAACTGTTCGGCGGCTATGCCCAGTTCAAGGCCGACCTGTTCCTGCACGATCCCGACTATGCCGCCACGCCGGCGGCCGAGGAAATGCGCAAGCGCAATGCGATCTTCTCGGGCTCGGTCCTTGCCGAACAGACGATCAGCCACCCGGCCTTCGAGGAAGTCATGGGCTTCACGCCGAGCTGGATCCAGCCCTGGATGCTCACTCTCGAGCGCGTGAGGCCGCTGCTGTCCGACGAATTCAAGGCCCGGCTCGGCGACTACGACCCCATCGCCGCCATCGCCTACAGCCTCGACAAATCGATGCTCGACGGGCGCCACGTCCTCGACAAGGTCCAGTATTCCTGGATCAAGACCATGCTGGAAGGCCAGATCCTCAACTGGGGCGGCGACCGCGTCGACATGGCCAACTCACTGGAAAGCCGCCCGGCCTTCCTCGACCATCACGTGGCGGAACTGGCCATGCGCATCCCGCCGCATGTGCGCGTACGCGACGGCGTCGAGAAATGGGTCGTGCGCGAGGCGATGAAGCACGTCCTGCCCGAAGTGCTCTACAAGCGCGAAAAATTCGCCTTCATGGCGCCCCCGGCCCATACCGACGTGAAGAAGGCTGCCGAAATCGACAAGCTGATCGAGAAATGGCTGTCGTCGGAAAAGATCGCCTCACACGGCATATTCGACGAGGCCAGGATGCGCACCTCGATCGAGGAATACCGCAAGTCCGACGATCACGCGCAGAACACGCGCAAGGACATCATTCTCAATCACGCCATCGCACTGCACGCGATGGAAGAGCTGATCTGATCCCGGGCGGGATGGGAGTGGCCGGCCCGGATGGCCAGCCCCCGCCCGTCAGTCGGTTCCGACGGCGAAGAGCTGCTTGTCGTCGGGACGCGGCAGGCTGCCGTCGAAGTTGGGCAGGGGTTCGAAGCCTTCTTCCGTCACGGAAATGTTGGACAAGCCGTCGACCTTGAAATGGCCGAGGCGACGCTCTTCGTCGCTGCGCCAGTTCTTGCGCGGGTTCAGCGCGCTGACGAAAAGGTCTCCATGCCGCTCAAACAACTGATGCGGGGCAAGTTCCATCTCGCTGCCATTGTATATGGCAACGATCAGGCGCTTGAGGGCGATGGCCTCAATGATCGACCGTTCTGGCGACACCGTAGTCATATTTGCGTTTTGCATTGCAGCAAAATGACGAATTCCCCCCTTCGTATCAAGTTGCATTATATGTCACACAACTTGCATTTATCGCAACCCGATCGCTGTCAGGCGCGCTCCACCTCCGACCGATCCGACAAGGCGGCCTCGTTGCAGGCCAGCTCGGTAACGCATTCATAGAGCAACTGCGTTCCGCGCTCGATATCGGACCAGTGGGTCCATTCGTCGGGTGCGTGGCTGACGCCCTTCACGCTCGGCACGAAGAACAGCCCGGCCCGCGTATGTTCGCAGAAGAACTGGACATCGTGGCCAGCGCCCGAAGGCATGATCTTGTAGCTGTATCCGAGCTTCCTGGTCTGGTCCTCGATCAGGCCCATGATCGCGCGGTCGCAATAGGCGGGCTCGAGCCAGGACATCTGTTCGTACTCGAAATGCAGCTTGTGCTTGCGGGCAATCGCCGACAGCACGCGCTCGCAGGCTTCGGCCAGCGCCTTCATCTTGTCGTGATCGAGGTCGCGCCCGACGATGGTGAAGTCCACCTCGCCCGGAACCGTGTGAGGGAAACCCGGCTTGCACGCGACATGGCCGATGGTTACGCGGCTCTTGTCGGTGCCCTCCTCGTCGATGATGCGCGGGATTTCATGGGCGAAATCGACCATGCCCATCAGCGCATCGGCGCGCATGTCCATCGGCGCGGTACCGGCATGGTCGGCCTTGCCGATGAGCCGCACCTTCCACTTGAAGACGCCGGAAATACCCTCGACGATGCCGATGGTGATCTTTTCCGTATCGAGCACCGGCCCCTGTTCGACGTGAAGTTCGAGAAAGGCACGGATCGTCTCGGGCCGACGGTAGGCGTGCAGCGCCTTGAGGTGATCGAGGCCGACCGCCGCCATGGCATCGCGCAGCATCAGGCCGTGCTCGTCGGCGGCACTGTCCAGCCATTCGCGCGTCAGGTGCCCGGACAGCGCCTGCGCGCCGAGCATCCCGCCGAAGCGGCCTTCCTCCTCGCTGGTGGCGATGACTTCGACCGGAAAGGCGGGTTCGACGCCGTTCTCCTTGAGCGTACGAACCACCTCGAGCCCGGCGATCACGCCCAGAACACCGTCGAACATGCCGCTGGCCGGGACGGAATCGAGGTGCGAGGCGATCACCACTGCGGGCATGTCCGCAGGGCCGTAACGACCGATGACGTTGCCTGCACCGTCCATCGCGTGGGTCATGCCCAGACTTTCGAACTGCTCGCGCAGCCACGCCCGGGCGGCCATGTCTTCTGGCGTGAAGCCCTGTCGGTAGACGCCGCGATCAGCCTCGTTGAAACCGAACCTCGATACGGCGGTGATGTCTCGCTCGATCCGTTCGATATCAACCTGGGCCACGCGTCCTCCTTCTTGTTTTGCGTGACGCGAGGGTAACGCCTTCAAAGCCAAGGGGGCAACCCCCGGCTCGGACTCGTCTCAGCCCTGGTCGATGTACTTCGTTTCCAGGAAACGGTTGCGTGTCGCCAGTGCGTCGAGGTCGTTGCGCGACAGGTCATGGCTCATCGCCTCGATTTCATCGGCAATGACGCATAGCCCATCGACGAGCTGTTCGGACGGCGTGCTCCCGGCATGCTCCTTGTTGCGCAGGGCCGGCGGGATACGGGTATAGCTGTCGACGAGCCCGGGCAAATGTTCGGCGAGCAACTTGCGCACCTCGCGCGCGGCCGGTCCGCTCTCGTTGAGCGTGGCCAGCTGCGGCGCGAGCTGTTCGAGGCGCACGCCGATCATGTCGATGGCGTCGATCGCAGCATTGGGCAGCGCCCGGCGGCGGGCCTCCAGCCACAGTTCGGTCGATCCCGCCAGTTCGGCCAGTTCGACGCCCGAAAGCTGGTCGGTCCTGGGTCGGGGCGTTGCCGGGTAGATGGACAGGACCACGAAAACGATGAAGCCCAGCAGCATCGTCAAAAGCCAGGTCGTGTCGGACAGGCCATCCATGAAGATGCCGGTGCCGATCGCGGCAATCAGGAAGACCGCCAACGCCAGGAAAGCGCGGCGGATGCGCCGCCAGCGAAAGCGCCAGCGCTCCTTGCGCGCATTGTAGAGCCGCGCCGCGCGCTGCCTGCGGGCGGCACGGATGATCTCTTGTTGGACTGGGGATCGGCCTCGCGCCATCGCGGCTTAGTCCAGTGCCTCCAGCATCGACTTGACCGCCTTGCCGTCGCCCGCTGCCGCTCCTTCGGACTGGCCCTGCGCCCGGGCGATATAGGCCTTCGACTTGCCGATCTCGCCTTCCAGCGAAGTGACCGTCTGCTTCATGCTGTCGAGAGCCTGAAGCTTGAACGTGTCGATCGAATCCATCGTGTCGTAGATGTTCTGGAACGCACGGCTGAGCGTCTCCAGCGGGATCGTCGAACTGGCCGCCTGCTGGTGAATCTGCGCGGTATTGTCCTTCAGCATCTGCCCGGTGGCATCGATGATGTTGGCGGTCGTCGTGTTGAGCGCAGTGATCTGGTCGAGCACGAGACGCTGGTTGGTCATCGCCTGCGCCACGGTAACGGCGGTGCGAAGCGCGCCGACCGTGGTGGTCGAGGCCCGGTCGACGCCCTTGATCAGCTCGACGTTGTTCTTCTTCACGAGGTCCAGCGCGAGGTAGCCCTGCACCGTGACCGCCATCTGCGTCAGCAGGTCCTGCGTGCGCTGGCGGACGTAGAACAGCGCGGTTTCGCGAACGGCCTTGGCCTTGGCCGGATCGGTGTGATCGAGGTCCGCCGCCTTCTGCTCGAGCGTCTCGTCGAGGGCCTTGGACATGAACACCATCTGTTCGAGCTTGCCCATCGCCTTCCACAGGTTCTGGCGCTCGACGTCGATGGCGGCATTGTCCATCAGCAGTTCGTCCTTGCCGCCCTGCAGGCGCGTCAGGATCGCGCTGATGTGGCTTTGCGCGCTCTTGTAGCTGTCGAAATAATGGCGCAGCTTGTTGCCGAACGGGATGATCCCGAAGAGCTTGCGGCGGGTGGTAAGGTCGCCCCGCGTCGACGGATCGAGATCTTCCACCGTGCGCCGCAACTCGGCGAGATCGGCGCCGACGCCGGTCGTCTCGTCCATCGCCCGGATCGGGCGGTCGAGAAAGCGGTTGGACTGACCGGCCGCCTCGGCGATTTCCTTGCGGCCCATGTTGGTGATCTGGTCGACCCGGCGGCCGAACTCGGGCGAGTTGGAATCCTGCGCAACCAGGTCCTCGACGAATTCGTCGACACGCACCTGCAGGCGGGACTTCTGCTCCTCGTCGACCGGCACGAGACCGGCAGCCTTCTCGGGCTTCACGGCGGGCACGGGATCGGGTGGAGTCAGCTGGAGCTCTTCAGAAGCCTGATCCGTCGCTACCGCCATGTACTGTCACCTTCTTGTCTGCGAAATGCACCAAGTCGCTGTGAAGTTAGGTTTGGTACCGGCCGAGTACAAGGAAAACAGGCCCCCGGGCGCCGCCCTTGGTCGGATCGCATCAACGCTTGCTCGAATCCGTCTCTTCCGCCCCGATCCACAGCATCGTGTCGTCCCGCGCCACCACGGCAAGGTTCAGACCCGAGGCCCGGGCCCGGCGCACTGCAAGGTCGGTCGGCGCGGAAATCGCCACGAGCAGCGGGCAACCGGCCCGCACCGTTTTCTCGACCAGTTCATAGGAACAGCGCGAGGTAACGACGATGAAGCCCTGCGCCGGGTCGATGCCCGATCGCGCCATGGCGCCGACCAGCTTGTCCAGCGCATTGTGGCGGCCGACGTCCTCGCGCACGAGCGTTACGGTGCCCTCGGCGGTGCAGAAGGCCGCGGCATGCGTCGCCGAAGTGCGCCGCCCCAGCTCCTGCTTCTCGCGCAGGGAGCCCAGCGCAAGGCGGATGGCTTCAGGGCGCACGGGCGGCGCAGTCGGCAACCGGGGCAGCGGGCGCAGCGCGGCTTCGACGCCCTCGATCCCGCAGATCCCGCAGGAACTGTCACCCACCCGGCGGCGTGCGCGTTCGAGAACGGGACCGAGCCGAGCCTCGGGCAGGTTCACCCGCGCAACGTAGCCTTCGCCCCACTCGCCACTCTCGACGCGGTGGACGGCCACCTCGCCCACCTCACCGACTTGCGCGAGACCTTCGGCCATCAGGAAGCCGGTGACGAAATCCTCGATGTCGCGGGGGGTCGCCATCATCACGGCGTAGGCGATGCCGTTGGTCTCGATGGCGATGGGCGATTCCACGGGTATGGTGACCTCGCACGGCTCGCCGGCACCTGTCGCATAGGGATTACGCTCAGCGCCGATCAGAGCCGCGCCGCTCGATCCATTCCTGTCTTCGTCAGTCATGCCACCGTGATAGGCCATGGGCTGCGAAAGGCCATGCCCGAAGGCTCAGATTTCCGCCTGGATCTGGCCATAGGCCAGCAGGGCGAACAGCCCGGTCCCGCCGATGACGTTGCCGATCAGGGTTGGCAGCAGATGCATGCCGATCGCCTGCCCGAAGCTCAAGTCGCCATGAAGCGCCAGCATGAACATCTCGGTCGATCCGGCGATGACATGGGTGAAACCGCCTGCCGCGATCAACCACGCGAACAGGCCGACGACGATGATTTCGAACCCCTTGGAACTGGGCAGCATCCAGACGATGGCGGCCACGAAGAAACCGGCCGGAACCCCGTTGAGCAAGGCTTCCATGCCCCGGCTTTCCGCGGCGTGGCGCGATACCTCGAGCATGGCGGCGGTCAGCCCGCTGTCGGGCGAGCCGATCATGACGGCAAGGATCGCACTCGCCATCGTCCCGATCATGTTCGCCAGCAGAACGATCAGCCACAGCCGCCCCGTGCGGTAGAGCCGCGTGCCGTTCGGCCCGGCCAGCAGGGGCAGCACGACGCTCAGGGTGTTCTCGGTGAATAGCTGGAGGCGTGAAAGCACGACGAGGATGAAGCCCATCGCATAGCCCCAGGCGGCGATGATCTCGCGCTGGGGATGGCCTTCATATGCCTCGTAAAGCAGTCCCTGGCACAGGACCGACGTGGAGATGCCGAAGCCCGCAGCGATCCCCGACCACCACAGGGAGGCGGCGGGGCGGTGCAATTCCTCTTCGCCCTCGCGCCGGATGACGGAAAAGACAGTCAGGGCCGAAAGCCGCTGACTGTCCTTGACCTGCGACCTTTCGCGGCGACTCAGCCCGGCTTCGTCCTGCGCAAGCTCCCTGCTTACGTCCTCACGATCGGGATGGGTCATCGCGCGTCTGGTTCCTCCGGCGGATTGCTCCGGAAAAACGCATCAGCACCCCGCGATGTTCCCCTCCCGTCAGGCTTTCAGGCGTTCGGCATGCCAGGCGACATGCTCGGCCATGAACGTCGAGATGAAGTAATAGGAGTGGTCGTAGCCCTCCTGCATCCGGATCGTTGCAGGCTGGCCCGCCTTCTCGCTGGCCTGCGCGAGCAGATCGGTGCGCAGCTGTTCCTCGAGAAACCCGTCCGCCGTGCCCTGGTCGACCAGCAGGTCGGGCAAGCGTGCGCCGTCCTCGATCAGAGCGCAGGCATCGTATTCGCGCCAGTTCGCACGGTCGCTGCCGATATAGCCGGTCAGGGCCTTGTCGCCCCAGGGACAGGACAAAGGCGATACGATCGGCGAAAAGGCGCTCACCGAACGGAAACGCCCGGCATTGCGCAGGCCGATCGTGAGCGCGCCGTGGCCGCCCATCGAGTGACCGGTGATGCCCTGCCGATCCATGTCGACCGGGAAGTTCGCGGCAACCAGCTCGGCAAGTTCCTGCTCGATGTAGGAACGCATGCGGAAGTTCTTCGCCCAGGGTTCCTGCGTCGCGTCGACGTAGAAGCCAGCGCCTTTGCCGAAGTCATAGGCTTCGTCGTCCGGCACATCGTCACCGCGCGGCGACGTATCGGGCGCGACGAAAATCACGCCATGCTCAGCGCAGGCGGCGCGAAATTCGCCCTTTTCAGTGACATTGGCGTGGGTGCAGGTGAGCCCCGAAAGATACCACAGGACCGGCAGCCTGGCGCCCGGGGCATGGCCCGGGACGAAGACGGAGAATGTCATCTCCGTCCCCGTCTGCGCGGACCGATGCCGATAGACGCCCTGGACGCCGCCAAAGGACTTGTTCGTCGAAACGGTTTCCAGGGTCACGGTCTCACTCGCCCTCGGGCAACTGTGTGAAGGCGCAGATCTTGTTGCCGCACGGATCGCGCAAGTAGGCGCCATAGGCATTGCCCGGGGCCTGCGCACGCTTGCCCGGCGCACCTTCGTCGCTACCGCCATTGGCAAGGCCGGCGGCATGGAATGCGTCCACGGCTTCCCTGGTGGCGGCAGCGAAGCCGATGGTCCCGCCATTGGCATGGCATGCCGCATTGCCGTCGGCCGGCTTGCCGACGCCGAAGGCGCCGGTCGGGCTCTGGTAAAAGACGCGGTCGCCGAAGACCATGCCTTCGCCGATCCCCAGTGCCCCGAGGGCGGCGTCGTAGAACTGCTTGGCCTTCGCCGGGTCGTTGGTTCCGACCATGACATGCGTGAACATCGGGCTGTTCCCTCTTGATGCTTAGTAGACGACTACGCTGCGGATGCTCTCACCCGCGTGCATCAGGTCGAAACCCTTGTTGATTTCTTCAAGGGAGAGAACGTGGGTAATCATCGGGTCGATCTGAATCTTGCCGTTCATGTACCAGTCGACGATCTTGGGCACGTCGGTGCGGCCCTTGGCCCCGCCGAATGCCGTGCCCTTCCAGACGCGTCCGGTGACGAGCTGGAACGGGCGGGTGGCGATCTCCTTGCCCGCTTCGGCAACGCCGATGATGATCGATTCGCCCCAGCCGCGATGGCAGCACTCGAGCGCGGTGCGCATCACTTCGGTGTTGCCCGTGCAGTCGAAGGTGTAATCCGCGCCGCCATCGGTCATCTGCAGGATCTTGGCGATGGTGTCCTCGCGGCTCATGCCCTTGACGTTGAGGAACTCGGTCATGCCGAACTTGCGGCCCCATTCCTCGCGGTCGGGGTTGATATCGACGCCGATGATCTTGTTGGCGCCGGCCAGCTTGGCGCCCTGGATCACGTTGAGGCCGATGCCGCCCAGGCCGAAGACGACGACGTTGTCACCGACCTGCACCTTGGCTGTGTTGGTCACGGCACCGACGCCGGTGGTAACGCCGCAGCCGATGTAGCACGAGGTCTGGAACGGCGCGTCCTCACGGATCTTGGCGACGGCAATCTCGGGCAGCACGGTGAAGTTCGAGAAAGTCGAACAGCCCATGTAGTGGAAGATCTTCTCACCCTTGTAGGAGAAGCGGCTGGTACCGTCGGGCATGAGGCCCTGCCCCTGCGTCGCGCGGATCGCGGTGCACAGGTTGGTCTTGCCCGAGAGGCACGACTTACACTGGCGGCATTCCGGCGTGTAAAGCGGGATAACGTGGTCGTCCGGCTTCACGCTGGTGACGCCCGGGCCGACTTCGCGCACGATGCCGGCGCCTTCGTGGCCCAGGATCGAGGGGAAGATGCCTTCGGAATCGAGTCCGTCCAGCGTGTAGGCATCGGTGTGGCAGATACCGGTCGCCATGATTTCGACCAGGACTTCGCCTTCCTTGGGGCCTTCCAGGTCGACTTCGACGATTTCCAGCGGTTTCTTCGCCTCGAAAGCGACTGCGGCGCGGGTCTTCATGTGCGCAAACTCCTCTTGATCGAAGCGCTTTGTAGGACTCGCAGGTACTGTGATAAAGCGCCCCGCAGGAAAAGGATTATCACAGTACGGAGATAATGGTGCTGGCCAACTGGGACGGTATCGAAGAGTTTGCAATGGTCGCACGGCTGGGCAGTTTCACGGCTGCGGCGCAGGCCTATGGCGCCTCGGTGACGCACATGAGCCGCTCGCTCGCGCGGCTGGAAAGCCGGCTGCAGGCCCAGCTGCTCCACCGCACGACCCGCTCGCTGCGCCTGACCGAAACAGGGCAGATCTTTCTGGAGACCTGCAAGCGCCTGATCGAGGAGCGTGACGAAGCCATCGCTGCGATTGCCTCGCAAGGCGAGCCGAGCGGCCACTTGCGCATCACCTGCTCCTACGCGCTGGGGGAGAAGTTCGTGGCCCCGATCGTGCGCGAGCTGTCGACGACCTATCCCTCGCTGACGATCACGCTCGATCTCGACAATGCCGTCGTCGACCTCATCGCCGATGGCTACGATCTCGCCATCCGTACCGGCCAGTTGAACGATTCCCGGCTCGTCGCCACGCGAGTAGCCTCGCGCGCGCTGATCACACTGGCTTCTCCGGCCTATCTCGCCCGCCACGGTCGCCCCAAGGACATCGAGGACCTGCGCCGGCACGAATGCCTCGTGGGATCGACCGCCCAGTGGCAGTTCAAGGCCAATGCGACTTTCCGCCCGCAGGGACGCTGGCGCTGCAACAGCGGCAACGCCCTGATCGAGGCAGCGCTGGCCGACATGGGCATCTGCCAGGTCCCGCGCTTCTATCTCGGCGACCACCTCGGCGAAGGGCGGCTGGAACCCGTCCTGCCCGACCTCAACCCCGAGGAAGAGCCGATCTGGGCCGTCTATCCCCAGCGCCGTCACCTCTCGCCCAAGGTCAGCGCCATGGTCGAAGCCCTGCGCACGAGCCTGCCCGCACACCTCGCATCGGCCAGCGGCCTCGCCGCTTGAGCCCGCTGCGGGTATTCCCACCCTCGCCACTCGCTCCCGCAAAGGCAGGAATACCAATCGGGTCCGGGATGACGGCAATATCGGGACCTTCTATTGCCCGCCCCAAAGGCCTCACTTCATCAACCGGAGTTCGTCCATGTCCCTCCACCTATTCCGCGAAGGCGCTGTCGCCCGCATCGAGATCGACCGTGCCGAACGCCGTAATGCCTTCCGGCAGGACATGTGGGCACGCCTGCCGGAACTGGTTGCCCAGGCAGCCAGCGACAGCGCAGTCAAGGTCATGGTGCTGACCGGCAGCCAACCGGGCATGTTCTGCGCCGGGGCCGACATCTCCGAAATGCTCGACAATCGCGCAAACCCTGATTGGCTTGCAGCCAACCAGGCAGCGATCAACCGAGCCCAGTACGAACTGACCCGCGCGCCCATGCCGACCATCGCCTTCGTCGACGGGGATTGCATCGGCGGAGGGCTGGGCCTCGCGCTCGCGTGCGACATGCGGCTGGCGACCCGGCGCGCGCGCTTCGGAGTAACACCGGCCAAGTTGGGCATCGTCTATCCGCTGCACGACACCCGGCTGCTGGTCGATCTCGTCGGTCCGGGACAGGCCAGCCGCCTGCTCTATACCGGCGGGCTGATCGATGCCGAGGAAGCCTTGCGCATCGGACTGATCGAGGAACTGACCGAGAGCGCCCATGCCCTTGCCGCTACGATCGCAGCCAATGCCTCCTACAGCCTCAAGGGGCTCAAGCGGATGATCCGCTGGGCCCGCGACGGACAGATCGAGGACGACAAGCGCGCCCTCGACCTCTTCGCCGCAGCCTTCACCGCCCCTGAATTCGAGGAACGCGCCGCGGCCTTCGTGGCCCGCCGGCGCTCATGACTTCACGCCTCTGATCCAAGCCCGCGCAGGATCAGACCGGTCACCAGCCGAGCGGATTCCCGCGCACTGAGGCGGCAGCTCGTCAACTCGCGGTGACCGGAAGAGAACAGGCAGGCAAGCAGCAGTTCTTCGGCACCGTCGAGTTCCGGTTCGTGCAGATCGGGATTGGCGACGAGGGCCATTTCGCGGAAGATCGCGCGATACTGCAGGTTGATGGCGCGGATGGCCTCGGCCACTTCCGGATTGCGATGCCCTTCGGCCAGCACCTCGTGGATCAGCGCCGAATCCTTCTCGACGCTGCTGCGCACAATCATATCCTCCAGCACGGCTCCGATCGTCGCCTCGCCTTTGCGGATGCGGCAGACATCCGAGGTAAGTTCGACAAGCAGGCGCGCGGTATCGGCCTCGATGATGGCACGGATGATATCCTGCTTGCTGGGGAACACGCGATAGATGGCACCGACGCTGACTTCGGCCTCTTTCGCCAGGTCGGCCATGGCCGTCTGGTGAAACCCCCTTTCCGCAAACAACCTGCGCGCGGCAAAGACCACCCTGTCCGCCGCGGTCAATTTCTGTTGCGCCGCACAATTGTCGGTCAATTTCCCCTCCAAACTGCTTGACCTTACATTGGCAGAGTGTTTAGAGGGCTGCAAGTGGAATGAACGTTCATTCCATAGATCCTTGATCCCCCCAGGGTGAACATGACCTTTAAGAACGCCTCCTCCATGGTGCTCGCGCTGGCTCTTCTGGCTGGCTGCAGCTCGTCCGAACAGCCGCAGCCCCAGGCGCCGAAAGTCGGCGTCGTCAAGCTTGCCGAACAACAGGTGGAACTGACGACGGACCTGCCAGGCCGCATACAAGCTTCTGAAACATCTGAAGTTCGTCCGCAGATCAGCGGCGTGATCCGTCAGCGTCTTTTCGCCGAGGGCAGTTACGTCAAGGCCGGACAGGTCCTCTACGAGATCGAGGACGCGCCCTACCGGGCCGCCCTGGGCACGGCACAAGGCAATCTTGCCAACGCCCAGGCCAGCGTGCGCGCAACTCAACTGCAAGCCGACCGCTATCGCGATCTTGTCGAGATCAACGCCGTCAGCAAGCAGGAATACGACAATGCCGTGGCCGCCGCGCAGCAGGCCAAGGCCAATGTTGCATCGCAAAAATCTGCTGTGGATTCGGCCCGCGTGAACCTGAACTTCACGCGCATCCGGGCACCCATCTCCGGGCGGATCGGCCGTTCGTTCTATACCCGCGGCGCACTGGTCCAGACCGGACAGAGCGATCCGCTGGCAACGATCATGAGCACCAGCAGCGTCTACGTCGACGTGACCCAGTCCGCCGCGCAGATCCTGAACCTCAAGGAAGCGCTGGCAAGCGGCGGTCTTTCCCGCGAGACGAGCGACAGCGCCCGCGTCAAGCTCATCCTGCCCAATGGCAAGACTTATCCGATCGAGGGCCGACTGCAGTTCGCCGAAGTCTCGGTCGATCCCGAGACCGGAAGCGTCGCCTTGCGCGCCACCTTCCCCAACCCGGATGGCATGTTGCTGCCCGGCATGTTCGTGCGGGCCCGGCTCGTCGAGGGGGTGAAGCAGAATGCCATCCTGGCCCCGCAACAGGGCATCAGCCGCGATCCGCGGGGCCGTGCCACGGCGCTTGTGGTCAATGCCGAAAACAAGGTGGAGATGCGCCAGGTGAAGGCAGAGCGCCCGATCGGCGACAAGTGGCTCGTCACCGAGGGCCTGAAGCCCGGCGACCGGCTGATCGTCGAGGGACTGTCCGGCGTGCAGCCGGGCGCCACGGTCACTCCGGGAGCCCCGCAGCAGATCACTGCCGCCAGGGCTCCTGCCCTCGCCAAGTCCGCAACCGCCACCGAAAAGTACTGATCCGGCATGTCGCGCTACTTCATCGACAGGCCGATCTTCGCCTGGGTCATCGCCATCGTCATCATGCTTGCGGGCATCATCGCCCTGCGGGTCCTGCCGGTTGCCCAGTTCCCTACCATCGCCGCCCCCGCGGTAACGATCAGTACGGCCTATCCCGGGGCCGATGCCCAAACGCTCGAGAATACAACCACGCAGCTGATCGAGCAGCAGATGAAGGGCATCGACAATCTGCGCTACTTCTCGTCGACAAGCGATTCTGCGGGCAACCTCGCAATCACATTGACCTTCGATCAGGGCACCGACCCCGATACCGCGCAAGTCCAGGTCCAGAACAAGCTGGCACAAGCCACCCCGCTTCTGCCCGAGGACGTCCAGCGCTCCGGCCTGCGCGTGGCGCGCGCGGCCAAGGACTTCCTTCTGGTCATGGCGCTCTATTCCGAAGACGGATCGCATGACCAGGTCGACATCGGGGACCTTATCTCGACCAAGCTTCAGGATCCGGTAAGCCGTGTCGATGGCGTGGGCGATACCCAGCTGCTGGGCGCGCCCTATGCCATGCGTATCTGGCTCGATCCCTACAAGATGGCCAACCTCAAGGTGACGGTGTCGGACGTCACGGCCGCAATCAAGGCGCAGAACGCCCAGATTTCCGCCGGCCAGGTCGGCAGCCTGCCCGCTCCCGAGGGACAGGCGCTTAATGCCACCGTCACCGCGCAGTCGCGCCTGCAGACGCCCGAGCAGTTCCGCAACATCCTCCTGCGCACCGACAAGAACGGCGCCAATGTGCGCCTGTCAGACGTCGCCCGCGTCGAGATCGGCGCTGACAACTACAGCTTCCTCGCCCGCTTCAAGGGCAAGCAGGCCGCAGCCCTCGCCATCAAGCTCGCTCCCGGCGCCAATGCGCTCGACACAGTCGAAGGCGTAAAGGCGGCAGTCGCGAAAGTCTCCAGGCAGTTCCCGGCCGATATCAAGATCGAGTACCCGGTCGACAACTCGACCTTCATCCAGCTCTCGATCAGCCAGGTCGAACACACGCTGTTCGAGGCCATCATCCTCGTCTTCGTGGTCATGTTCCTGTTCCTGCAGAACTGGCGCGCCACGCTCATCCCGACAATCGCGGTCCCGGTCGTGCTGCTGGGCACCTTCGCCATCCTGCTGGCCGCCGGCTTCACCATCAACACGCTGACGCTGTTCGGCATGGTGCTGGCCATCGGCCTGCTGGTCGACGACGCCATTGTCGTCGTCGAGAACGTGGAGCGCCTGATCCAGACCGAGGGGCTCAGTCCCAAGGAAGCCGCGCGCAAATCGATGGACGAGATCAGCGGCGCTCTGGTCGGCGTCGGCCTCGTGCTCTCGGCGGTGTTCCTGCCGATGGCCTTCTTCGGCGGGTCCACGGGCGTCATCTTCCGCCAGTTCTCCATCACCATCGTGTCCTCGATGGTGCTCTCGGTGCTGGTCGCGCTGATCCTGACCCCGGCCCTGTGCGCTACGATCCTCAAGCCATCGCGCGAGGATCATGGCGAGCGCGGCGGCTTCTTCGGCTGGTTCAATCGCACGTTCGACCGGGGCGTCGAACGCTACAGCAACGGCCTGCGCCGGGTGGAGCGCAACTGGAAGCGCTCGCTCGCCGTCTACGCGATGATCGTCGTGGGCATGGGCGTGCTGTTCTGGCGCCTGCCCGGCGGCTTCCTGCCCGATGAAGACCAGGGTTTCCTTTTCGCTCAGGCGATGATGCCCTCGGGCACGACGATGGAAGAAACCCAGCGCACCGTCGACCGCATGACCGACTACCTGCTCAACGACGAAAAGGACGTGGTCGATTCGATGCTCAGCATCGGCGGCTTCGGCTTTGCCGGACAGAGCCAGAACGTGGCCATCGCCTTCGTCAAGTTGCGCCCCTGGGAAGAACGCCAGGGCGAGGGCATGAACGTCACCGCGCTGGCCCAGCGCGCCAACGTGGCCTTCCACAAGCTCGGTGTAGGCCAGATCTTCGCGTTCGCCCCGCCGGCCGTGACGGCACTGGGAAATGCCACCGGCTTCGACTTCGAACTGAAGGACGAAGGCAACCTTGGCCACGAAGCGCTGATCGCCGCGCGCAACCAACTGCTCGGCATGGCCGCGCAGGACAAGCGCCTGGCCATGGTGCGTCCCAACGGAATCGAGGACACCGCACAGCTCAAGCTCGACGTCGACAAGGAAGCCGCAGGCGCCTTCGGCCTTTCGATCGCCGACATCAACGCGACGCTCAGCACCGGTTTCGGCGGCAGCTACGTCGACGACTTCATCGACCGTGGCCGCGTCAAGCGCGTCTACGTCCAGGCCGACTCCGCATTCCGCACGGAACCGGAATCGCTCGGCAATCTCTTCGTGCGTGGCACCGGAGGCGAAATGGCGCCCCTCGCGTCATTCTCGTCGAGTGACTGGGGCTACGGCCCGTCCCGCCTCGAGCGCTACAACGGCGTTTCCTCGGTCGAGATCCTCGGTTCCGCCGCTCCCGGCTACAGCACGGGCGAAGCCATGGAAGCGATGGAAGAGCTGGCGGCCAAACTTCCGCCCGGCATCGGCTACGAATGGACCGGCATTTCCTACGAGGAAAAGCTGTCGGGCAGCCAGGCCCCGATGCTCTACGCGCTTTCGCTGCTGGTCGTGTTCCTGTGCCTTGCCGCTCTTTATGAGAGCTGGTCGGTGCCGATCGCAGTCGTTCTCGTCGTGCCGCTTGGCGTCGTGGGCGCCTTGCTTGCCGCAACCTTCGTCGGCCTGGACAACGGCATCTACCTGCAGGTGGGCCTGATCACGACGATCGGCGTTTCGGCCAAGAACGCGATCCTCATCGTCGAGTTCGCCGAGGAAAAGATGCGCGACGGCCTTGGCGCCGCCGAAGCGGCACTGCAGGCAGCCAAGCTGCGCCTGCGCCCGATCCTCATGACCTCGTTCGCGTTCATCTTCGGCGTGCTGCCGCTGGCGGTATCCAGCGGAGCGGGCGCCGGTGGCCAGAACGCCATCGGCTGGTCGGTCGTGGGCGGCATGCTCTCGGCCACGGTGCTGGCGATTTTCCTCGTGCCGCTGTTCTTCTTCGTCGTGAAGCGGATCTTCCGTCAGGACCAGCCGAACCGCGAGGCACATGCCGCTGCCATCGACGAAGCACACATCGAGCAGGATTGATCCGATGAATCGCGTTACCCGATCGCTCTGGCTCTGCAGCGCCCTGGCTCTCGCCGGGTGCAACATGGCACCCAAGTACGTGCGCCCGGACCTGCCGGTTCCGGCCGACAGCCCTTCCGGCGCGGCTTACGACAGCGCCGCACTGCAGGGCTCTGCGCAGGATCTGGCGAGCACGGGATGGGAAGACTTCTTCACCGACGAACGGCTGCGCGAAGTGATCCGCACGACGTTGGCCAACAACCGCGACTTGCGCATCTCGGTGGCGAACGTCGAGCAGGCCCGCGCGCTCTACAAGGTGCAGCGCGCCGGCCTCCTGCCCGGCATCACCGCCAGCGGCAGCGCGACCTACCAGAAGTCGCCCTTCGCGTCAGGCGGGCAAGGGAACGCCGGCGGTGCAGGCCGGATGGACACGTATTCGGCCTCGGTCGGCGTGTCCGCCTGGGAGCTGGATCTCTTCGGCCGGGTCCGCAATCTGACGAAGGCCGCGCAGGAAGACTTCTTCGCCGCGCAGGCGAACCGCGATGCGGCGCAAGTCGCCCTAGTCGCCGAAGTCGCTTCGGCCTGGCTGACGCTTGCCGCAGACAGCGAGAGCCTCGCCTTCTCGACCAGGACCGCGCAGGCCTTTGACGAGACCGTCGCGCTGACCGAAGCGCGCTTCAAGGCCGGCGTCGCATCGCAGCTCGAAGTAAGCCAGGCCCGCACGAGCCGCGATCAGGCCCGCTCGGACATTGCCGCGCTGACAACGCAAGTGGCGCAGGACCGCAATGCGCTGGAACTGCTCGCCGGGACGAGCCTCGACCCGGCCATGCTGCCCGCAGCCCTGCCCGACAATGGCGCGACCATCGGACAACTGCCCGCCGACGTGCCTTCGACCGTCCTGCTGCAAAGACCCGACATCGCCGCTGCCGAACATCAGCTGATCGGCGCCAATGCCAACATCGGCGCGGCACGCGCAGCCTTCTTCCCGCGCATCTCGCTCACTGCCGCCCTGGGGACGATGAGTCTGGGGCTGTCGAACCTGTTCAAGTCCGGCAGCGAGACCTGGTCGGTCGCACCGTCCGCCAGTCTTCCGATCTTCGATTTCGGCAAGAATGCAGGCAACCTGCGCTATGCCAAGGCGACGCGCGACGCGATGGTCGCGCAGTACGAGAAAAGCGTGCAGACTGCGTTTCGCGAAGTCGCCGACGCCCTCGCGCGGCGCGGCACCATCGGCGAACAGCTCGATGCGCAGGTTTCCCTGCGCGACAATGCGCAAGTCGCCAGCCGCCTGTCGCAGGCGCGTTTCAGCAAGGGGGTGGACAATTTCCTGACCACTCTCGATTCGCAGCGCAGCTACTACGCGGCCGAGCGGTCCCTGATTGCCACGCAGCTGGTACGCAGCACGAATGCCATAGAGCTTTACCGCGCTCTTGGCGGCGGTCTGAAGTAAAGGATGCTGGCGGAGAAAGCCTGATAAGTCGCGGTTTGTGCCGCAGCTGTCAGCGCATCAGGTGCCAGTACAGGATATAGGCAACGCCGAGCCAGCTGCCTGCCATGCAAACGCGATTCCCGATGGAATCCAATAGCGTCATGTCTTCCTCTCCCGGAGTTTTCGTCCAGTTCCCGGACTTTTTATCCGGTGAACGCTGAAGGCTAACACGAGTCCGGAGCGAAGACCAGTCCCCTGGGCGGCACTCGGTCGCTTGCGACTTTTGCCAGTGTGGCCAGGTGGCCGGCAGCGCTAGGACATGGGTCTTGCAGATCCACGCGGGACAGCGCGGACCACACCGGAAGGAGAGAGTGCCGATGCCGACAATCCGCTATTCCGCACCGCTGCAGGTCCTCGTCGCCGTGCGTGGGCACCCCTTCGACCGCACGGCCTTCGATGCGATCTTTCAGGAAATGGAGGGGATCGCGGCGACCATGGTCGACCAGCCTGCCGCCGCGCAACTGATGAACCCGCAAGGCATGGCGCCCTACGACGCCCTTGTGCTGTACGACATGCCGGGCATGGACTTCGACGCGCCGAGCGAGGCCCCGGCCATCATCGACCCCGGCCAGGCATTCCGCGATGGGTTTCGCGCCCTGCTCGACGAAGGCAAAGGCATCGTCGCGCTGCACCATTCGCTGGCCGGTTGGCCTGCCTTTCCCGACTATGCCGAAGCGCTGGGCGGAACCTTCCTCTACCGCTCGCGCGAGGTTCGCGGGCAGCTTCGCCCCGATTCCGGCTATCGGCATGGTGTCGAGTACACGGCGCATGTTGCCGCGCCCGCGCATCCGGTGATGGCCGGGATCCCCGCCAGCTTCGCGATGAAGGACGAACTCTACCTTGCCGAAGTCTTCACCGATTCCGTGACCCCGTTGCTGCGCGCCGATCACCGGTTCGAACGCGACGGCTTCCACTCGGCGACCGCCGCAATGGAGGGACGCATGTTCGACAATCAGGGCTGGGAGCACGAGCCGGGCAGCGATCTCATCGGCTGGACACTGAAGTCAGGCAACAGCCAGGTCGTCTATCTCCAGCCGGGCGACGACCGGACGACTTACGACAATCCGGTCTATCGCCGCCTTGTGGAGAATGCGATCCGCTGGGTCGCCTCGCCACAGGCGCGGGCCTGAGCCTGCCTTACATCGCCGGGTGCGTGGCGGTAAGGCCGCCATCGGCGACGAACATGCTCCCGGTGCAATAACTGCTCTCGTCCGAAGCGAGGAACAGGGCGAGGTTTGCGATCTCGGCCGGGTCTGCCATGCGCCCCATCGGGGACATCCCGTCGAACACGTCCTTGAGTTCGGGAGCAGCGGCAATGTGGCCGGAAAGGATCGCGGTCAGCGTCGTTCCCGGGTGGAGCGTATTGCAGCGGATCGGCAGCTTCTCCTGCGCGCACCAGGCCGCGATCGAGCGGGTAAGGCCGACCACGGCATGTTTCGACGTCGTATAGGCGGCATCGAAGGCCAGGCCGAGCAGCGAAGTGGTCGAGGCCGTGTTGACGATCGATCCGCAACGCCCTGCCGGCAGGCCGCGCATGGCCGCAATCGCGGCACGGCAACCCAGCATCGGCCCGGTGACGTTGACCGCCATGATCCTTTCCCATCCTGTCAGGTCGGTCTGGTCGATCGGCTTGTTGAGGACGATCCCGGCGTTGTTGCACAGCACTTCGAGCCGACCGTCGCGGCCCAGAACGCGGTCCATCGCTTCCCCCCAACCTGCCTCGCTGGCGACATCGAGGCGCACGAACGTGGCTCCGGCTTCGCCGGCGATGCGCTCACCCGCCTCATCGTCGAGGTCGGCGAGCCAGACCCTCGCGCCTTCGGCAACGAACCGGCGAACCATGGCTTCACCGATGCCCGACGCACCCCCGGTGACCAGCGCTACCTTGTCCTGCAATCGGCCCATCAGTCGAAGCTCACGCCGAACAGGGTCGAACGCGGTTCACCGGTTTCGGTATAGACCGGCTCTGTGCCGGCCACCGAATAGAGCTTGATGTCGAATGCGCTGAGCCGGAACGATTCCAGGTGCCTGCGCATCTCGAGATAGGAGCTGTGCTTGAAATGGAGCAGGAGATCGCGTTCGCTTTCCCACTCCTCGTAGACGTGCATCAGTCCGTCCTCAAGCGGATCGACCGACCAGTTGTAGGCGATGCAGCCCTGCTCGCTGCGGCTCTCGGCAATCAATTGCGCGCCACCGCGCACGACTTGCGCGCAGACGTCTCCGCCGTCGAAGCGAAGCCATCCGGCCACGATGATACGCATCGAAACTCTCCCTTTCCCGATATGTCCTGCGGGCGCGCAGAAACGCGCCCTCGACAGGAGCGTAGGGCAAGCGGAACGGGAAGGCGCACTGTCAAAAGGCGCAGCTGACCGCGACCGCGGCGCGGCGATCAGTGTTCGGGATAGACGCCGGAGAGGACCTTGCCGAAATGTCCGGAAACCTGCTCGTTGCAGGTGCAGGCGCGCGCGACGAGCGCTTCGCGATCGAGCACCTCGATCCCCCCGCGCCGCGTACGCAGCAGGCCATCGCGCTTGAAGCGCTGGAGCACCCGGCTCGCATAGCTGCGGCCGATCCCCATCATCGAGGCGAGTTGTTCCTGGGTCATCGTTACGTCGTGACTGCCGGTCCGCTCCACCGCCGCCGAAAGCCACTTCGCCGCGCGATGCTCTATGGTGTGGACGGCATTGCAGGCGATCGACTGGAAGACCTGCGCCATCAGGCAATCGGCGTAACGGGCGAAAAGATTCCCAATCGCACCGGATTCCCGCTTGAGCCGGTCGAGAGCCCGCAAGTCCAGGCGCAGAAAGCGTCCGCCGTGCAGGACGTTGGCCCGGGCGTAGGATGGCAGGCTCCCGGCGCTGACGACACCGCCCAGTGCCCCTTCCCGGCCGATCAGCACAGTTTCGACCGCAATGCCGCAATCCAGCTCGACGAAATAGGAGCACAACGCCGAGCCGAGAGGAAAGTAGCAGAATTCCACATTGTCGCCCGGATCGTAGATAACGTGGCCGGAGTCGAAACTGCATGCTTCGAGATGGGAATCGAGCAGCTCGCGATCCTCGGGTCGCAGGGCGGAAAGCAGGTTGCTGCCCCCATGTGTGATAGTAGCCGTCATCGTCTCCCGTCCGTCGCAGGCACCTTGCAGCAGGCTCGCAAGTGTGAACACCGACGGACAGGCAATGTTCCCGCGCGAAGCGTGCGATAGTGAACAGACGGGGCATGAAGATGCTGTTAGAGAGTTACGCAGGAACATTTCGCAGTCTGACGATTTTAACCACACCGAACGGGTGGGCCCAATCCCTGCGGAGGTCTTCGTCCCGAAAGTCGAGTCCGCTATGCACGCCGCCATGAATAACGTTGAAGTGCCTGATATGCTGGCGGAATTGCGTGCTGCGACCGCGCAGGCCCATGCACAGCTGGACGGTGCTTTCGGCTCGCTGGACCTTTCCGACAAGGACGGGCTGACCCGGTTTCTCAGCGCCCATGCGATAGGTTTGGGGCCCCTCTTCCCGGTCTTCCGCAACTTCGTGGAGAACCAGCTGGGCATGGATTGCCCGGATTACCCGCTGATGCTGAGCGAAGATCTCAGGTCGCTCGGCGACGATCCGGACGAACTGCCGCAGCTGGCGGTCGATCCGGCGCTCCAGGGCCCGTCGGCGCAAGTCGGCGTGGGCTATGTCGTTGCCGGTTCGCGGCTCGGCATGGCGGTCCTGCGCAGGCAGGGTTACTGGGGCGAGCAATCCACTTCGGACACTCCGGGCAGGTACATGGATGACGAGAGTGGCCATGCCGTCTGGAAGACACTGATGCCCTGGCTGAAAGGCCGGACATTCGATCAAGGCGAACGCAAGGCCGTCACGGCCGCCGCGCTCGCCGCCTTTTCATCATTCGCCAGCGCGTTCGCCGTCAGTGCAGGCCGAAAAAAGACCACAGAAACGGGGGCTGATGGCTGACGACACACATCGGGTGGACCTTACCACCTGTGACCTGGAACCCATTCACGTAATCGGCCGAATCCAGAGCTTCGGTTGGCTCCTGTCGTTCTCCAGCGACTGGATCATCAACCATGCCTCGCTCAATTGCGAAGAGCTGTTTGGCAGGCATCCGCGCGATCTCATCGGCCTCATGGCCAAGGACTTCCTGTCCGGCAGCGCGCTGCACGACATCCGCACGCGACTGCAGATCCTGAGCGGCAGCAATGCGGTAGAGCGCATCTTCGAAGTCGACCTGCTGGGCGACGGTCGGCTGTTCGACACTGCCATCCACCAGTCCGGACGCTCCTACATCCTCGAGATCGAGCCGCACGAAGGCGGCCGCCGCCGCGACTTCGTCAGCTATGTGCGCCCGATGATCGATCGCCTGCGCAATTCCGCCACGATCGAACAGCTGTGCGCCAGCGCCGCCCGGCACTTGCGCGGGCTGACCGGTTTCGACCGCGTCATGGTCTATCGCTTCGAAGCCGACGGCGCTGGCGAAGTGGTTGCTGAAAGCCTCAACGGCATGGTCGACAGCTTCAAGGGACTGCACTTCCCCGCTTCGGACATTCCCGCCCAGGCCCGGCGCCTCTACGCGCGCAACATGCTGCGGATCATCAGCGACGTCGACGATCAGACGGTGCCGATCCACCCCGCCTGCGGTCCCAACGGCGATCCGCTCGACCTGTCTATGTCGGGCCTGCGCGCAGTCTCGCCCATTCACATCGAGTACTTGCGCAACATGGGCGTAAAAGCGTCCATGTCGGTGTCGATCATGCGCCGGGGCAAGCTGTGGGGCCTGATGGCCTGCCATCACTACTCGCCACTGGTGCTGTCCTACTCGGTGCGCACCGCCAGCGAGCTTTTCGGCGAATTCTTCGCCTATCTGCTCGACCAGAAGGAAACCGACTTCGCGCTGGAAAAGCGCGCCGATTCGATGCGCCTGCATGACGAGATCATGTCGCGCGTGGCTGGCGGCGGGACCCTGCTCGAAGCCTTCGGCGAGTTCACCGAGTCGATCGGCCGGGTCATCGATTTCGATGGCGTCATCGGCTACGTCGACGGCCAGTTCATCGCCTACGGCGATGCGCCCGACAAGGCCGAGTTCACCGAACTGGCCCGCTTCCTCAACACCGCCGGGGCCAGCACGGTCTGGTCGACGGACAACATTACCGCCATCTTCGAGCCTGCCCGTGCATGGGCAGACAAGGCTGCGGGCCTTCTGGCCCTTCCGGTATCGCGCACCCCGCGCGACTACATCGTGCTCTTCCGCAAGGAGCAGCTGCGGCAGGTCAATTGGGCCGGCAATCCGGAGAAGGCGGTCGAGTTCGGTCCCAATGGCGCGCGCCTGACCCCGCGCAAGAGCTTCGAGATATGGAAGGAGGAACGCCGCGGTTATTCCCGTCCCTGGACCTCGGAAGAAACCTCCGCCGCGGAATCGCTGCGCATCACCCTGCTCGAAGTCGTCCTGCGCCTTGCCGACGCCGCCAACATCGAGCGCGAGCAGGCAAGCCAGCAGCAGGACATGCTGATCGCCGAGCTCAACCACCGCGTGCGCAATATCCTCAACCTGATCCGCGGCCTCGTCTCGCAGAGCAAGGAAGGCGCAAGCTCGATCGACGAGTTTGCCGAGATCGTCGGCAGCCGCATCCACGCCCTCGCCCGCGCCCACGACCAGGTGACGATGACCGACTGGTCGCCGTCCTCGATCTACGAACTGATCCGCACCGAGACCGCGGCCTATGCCTCGAACAGTGCCGACCGGGTCGTCATCGACGGCCCCGATGCGCTCATCGCTCCCGGTGCATTCACTACGCTTGCCCTCGTCGTCCACGAGCTGATGACCAATTCGTGCAAGTACGGGGCACTGTCGGATTCGTCGGGCACCGTGAACATCGTGCTCAGCCACGGCGATGACGGTTCGCTCGAGATCGACTGGCGCGAAAGCGGCGGTCCGCCGGTTACCGAGCCGACGCGGCGCGGCTTCGGCTCGACGATCATCGAGCGAACCATTCCCCACGAACTGGGCGGCTCCGCCTCGGTGGCCTATCCCGAAGATGGCCTGCGCGCGATGTTCCTGATTCCCGCCGATCACGTCTCGAATTTCGCAACGCCTTCAGCCGCGCATCGCGAAGTGCAAGGAGAGCCGCCTGCGGCCACCGACATGGCAGGACATCTCATGACCGGCACGGCCCTGATCGTCGAAGACAACGTCATCATCGCCATGGAAGCCGAGGACGTGCTGCGCTCTTTCGGCTTTACCGACTGCCGGATCGCCGGTTCGGTATCGGCTGCGCTCGAGACAATCGAGGACGTGAAGATCGCTTTCGCCATGCTCGATATCAACCTGGGCAAGGACACCAGTGAGCCCGTCGCCGATGCGCTGCAGGACCGCGGCGTGCCTTTCATCTTCGCTTCCGGCTACGGCGAACGCTCGCTGCAGACCGGCGCGTTCAGGGGCGTCCCGGTGGTCACCAAGCCTTACGGCGAGCGCGAAGTCCGCTCTGCGATCGCCCGGCTGCTGCAGGGCCGCACGGCCAGCAGGGAAGAGGCCGGAAGGAACTGATCTGGGGCAATCGGCGAAATGCAGCGTTTTCGCGTCCGCTGCCCGCCGCCCCCGCTTCACAAAGGAACATCTCCGGGGCTTCGGTCGTTTTCAGTTCAGGCAAGCGCAGAAATGCTGCGCCAAACATGCACCAAACAGATGCAAGGACTGATCCATGGCAGACGCACGCATATTCCTGGACCTCAAGGCCGACCACGACCGTCATCGCAAGATGCTCGAACAGCTGGCCGAAACGCAGGGCGATTCCGAGGAACGCCGCGACCTGTTCGAGAAGCTGCGCCTGGAACTGCAGGCCCATGCCGCCGCCGAGGAGGAATCGCTCTACGCGACGATGCTGGCCGATCCCGACTTGCGCGACGAAGCCCGCCACTCGGTTTCCGAACACAAGGAAATCGATGACTTCCTTGCCGAACTCGTGGACACAGACATGAGTTCGGGCGCCTGGCTGACCAAATTCAAGGACATGCGCCACCGCTACCTCCATCATATCGACGAGGAAGAGGAGGACATGTTCCCCGCGGCGGCCAAGGGCCTGTCCGCAGAAGAAGAAAAGAAGATCGCGGCCATCTTCGAGAAGCGCAAGCCGAAGGAACTGGAGATGGCCGCCAAGGAAGGTCCCGGCGACGAGCGCGAATAAACGCTCGATGCCGTATCGCATGCCTGCTGCACGCGTCCATTAATGCAGGCCAGAAAAGGGCTCTCCCGCTGCCAGCCGCGTCGGGAGGGCCCTTTGCGCGATGCGGGAACGCAAGCGGCCCCGACGCGTTGAATCGACATAATCCGAGGAGAGGTGACATGGAAAAGCAGATGGATCGGGAAATCCGCAAGACGTTCTGGAACGCCTTCCATTCGAGCCCCGTGGTCATGATGCGGCTGAACGAGGCCGCCGGTCACGCCGAGCCGATGACGGCGCAGCTGGACAAGGAAGCCCATCACGCAATCTGGTTCTTCGCCAAGCGCGGCAACCGCATTGCCCGGGGCGGCAAGGCCATGGGGCAGGTCGCGACGCTGCGCCACGATGTCTTCGCTTCGCTTTCCGGCACGCTCGTGGAGGAAACGGACGCGGCCGTGCGCACCAAGCACTGGAGCCACGCGACCGAAGCCTGGTTCCCCAACGGCAAGGACGACCCCAACGTCGTCATGCTGCGCTTCGATATCGATGACGCGGAAGTCTGGACGGCGCATATCGGCGTCAAGGGCGCATTCAACCTGCTCACCGGCCGCCCCATCGATCCGGCGACGGCCGGCGATCACGTAGTTGGCGCGGTCTGATCAGGCACACCGCCATCAAGGGGCGCGCGGGAACATGCGCTTCCCGCGCCCCTTGCTTTGGGTCCGACGAGACCGCCCCCACCTCCGCGAGCGACCGATCACGCCAAGGGCCAGCCGCTGCGAAACCTCAGTTATCTGCCTGCTCGGCGCGACCGGTCCGACCGGAGAGCAGGTAGCGCCAGACCCCGATACAGTTGATCACGAAGAGGACGAGGTTCTGGGTGCCGATCCCGGCCGCATCGCCATCGAGGAAGCCCCATGCGATCAGCGTGATCGAACTCGTCACAAAGATCACGAAGCCCGCTCCGGTCCATTTGCGGCCCAGATTGAGCGAAACGATGAGCGCCGCCAACGTACCCGCGGCGGCGCCATAGTATTGCAGGACCTGAAGCCAGAATTCGCTCATCCCCGCCCCTTTCCGGCAGGCCGGATCAGACCTGACGCAAGGGTTCGAGTTCGCGCGGCCGCCCGGTTTCCGGGCATCCGGCCAGTGCATAGGTGATGGCTGCCAGGATGCTCTGCCGCGAGAAAGGCTTCTGGACGACACCTACGGCGGTGTCGGCCGGCATGTCGATCTGTGCAGGGTTGGCAGTGACATAGATGACTCGGGCACCGTAGCGTCCGGCCAGGTCGCGGGCGATCGCCGGCCCCGTCAAACCGTCACGCAAGTTGAGGTCGACCAGCGCAATGTCCGGCGCCTCACCCAACTTTGCGAGCGACGCGGTATCGGGAACTGTCCCAAGCACCGCGTACCCACCGTCGGCGAGAATGTCTTCCAACTGCAAGGCGAGCAGGAATTCATCCTCGACGATCAGGATCTTGGCACAATCTGATATCTTGGCGCCCACGGTCTGGCATTCCTCTTCAGGCAGCGAGACTTTCAACGTCATCCGCGTTCGCGATCTTGACCAGTTCTTCGAAGAACGCGTCGATGGCATTGCCCTTCAGCACGAAATCGTGACGCGCATCCGGAAGCTGGCCGGATTCGATGACATTGGCGAGCATGGCGCGAGCGCGGCAGATGCGGCTCTTCACCGTACCCAGGGCGATGTCGCAGATCCCGGCGATTTCCTCGTAGGAAAGGTTGCCGGCAGCAACCAGGATCAGTGCTTCGCGATAGGTTTCGGGAATGGCAGTCAAGGCGCGCAAGACATCGGCCAGTTCGATGGAGCTTTCCTGCGTAGCCGGGGCGCGAAGGATGCGTTCGGCCGCCACTTCGTCATATTCGCCATGGAAACGAGCGCGACGCGCTTCGCTGTAGAAATGATTGCGCAGGATCGTGAAGATCCAGGCCTTGAAATTCGTACCTGCGGCATAGCGGTCACGGGCCGCCCAGGCCCGCAGCATCGCTTCCTGCGCCAGATCGTCGGCCCGGTCACGGCATCCGCACAGACCGCGTGCGAAGGCACGCAGGTGCGGCGCAACTTCGGCCAGGGCACGTTTGAAATCACGGTCGTTGAGTGCCGTGGCAGTCTCTTGCTCGGGAATGTTCCCTGCCTGGGCTGCTTCTGACATTACTTGACCCTCCATCGTTGTCTCTCAGCAAACCAACGTCAGCCGGAGCGCGAAAGTTCCCGGGAATGGACTGCGAGGCATGCAAGTGACGAGATTTCCTCCGGCAAGTAACTGAAGAAAAATCATATTGTCGCCGTAAGCCACGCTTGCAAAAAAGTAAGGCGCGAAAAATTTTTCGCGCCTTGCCGGGAACAACCATGCTTTGAAAACTTTGAGGCCTCCGTTCACGCTGTGGTGAACGAAGGCCTCCGGGATCGGGTCACCACCGGGTTGCGGGGGGAGGTGGGGAGCCAGTGGTGATACTGCGCAAACGTGGAGAAATGGAAAGAGTTCCCGAAAACGACTCAAATCGAAAAAAATTTTCCGGTTGCCCTTGTCGGCCTGCCCCGTCAGACCTTTGAACCAGTCAAGAAGGCGTCAAAGATCTATTCTTGCACCACACGGGAAAGAGTTTCCCATTGCCGAGGTATGCGAATGTCCGTCTCAGACCAGATTGCCACCAACCTTCCCTACCTGCGCCGCTATGCACGTGCGCTGACCGGGTCGCAGCAGTCAGGCGACACTTACGTACGCGCGACACTGGAAGCCGCACTGGCCGACAATGCCCTGCGCGACGAAATCGCGGCAAGCCGCGCTGCCCTCTATGGTGCCTTCACCCGCATCTGGTCGACCGGACACGTCGAGGACCAGGGGCTTGGCGGCAGCGGGGAACGCCACGAGCAGGCGGCCCACACCCGCCTCGCCCGCATCGCGCCGACGCACCGCCAGGCGCTGCTGCTGACGACGGTCGAGGATTTCTCGCGCGATGATACTGCCAGCATCCTGGGCGTCACCCCCGTCGACGTGGACGTCCTCGTCGACCAGGCGATCGCCGAAATCGATGCCGAAAGCGCCACCGAAGTCCTGATCATCGAAGACGAACCGCTCATCTCGATGCAACTCGAGGGTCTCGTGTCCGAACTGGGCCACAAGGTTGTCGGAACCGCAGCCACCCATTCCCAGGCCGTCGATATCTTCGAACGTCATCCGGCCGGTCTAGTCCTCGCCGACATCCAGCTCGCGGACGGCAGCTCGGGCATCGAAGCGGTCGAGGATCTGCTCAAGTTCGCCGATGTGCCGGTGATCTTCATTACCGCCTACCCCGAGCGCCTGCTGACCGGCGAAAGACCCGAACCGACCTATCTGGTCACCAAGCCTTTCCAGGAAGCGACCGTGCGCGCTGCGATCAGCCAGGCCCTCTTCTTCGGCTCAAGCAAGCCGCTGGCCTGACGCCCGCCGCCAAAACGTAAGGACGACAAGAACAACCCCTCCTCATCGCAGGAGGGGTTTTCTTTTGCATGGAGTGCGTTGAACGGCGCCGCCCGCCTCGGATCAGCCCTGCTGCTGGGAGCGCAGGGCGAATTCGCGTGACGCACGCACCGGAACCTTGAGCGTGCATTCGACGCCGCCCGGGTTGAACTTGAGATCCACTTGGGACTTGAGCTCGTGGGCCACGATCTTCTCGATCAGGTCGCGACCGAAGCCACGCTTGGTCGGCGCTTCGACCGAGGGACCGCCCTCCTCGCGCCAGAACAGCTCCACGAGCTGGGGCGAGATCAGCTTCCAGTCGATGTGGATGCGCCCGTTCGGCGTGCTCAGTGCGCCGTACTTGGCCGCGTTGGTCGCCAGTTCGTGGATCGCCAGCCCCAGCGACATGGCATCGTTCGGGGCCAGCTTGATGTCCGGCCCGGCCAATTCGACGTGGTTCTCGTTGCCTTCCATGTAGGGGGCGAGTTCGGAGCGCACGATGTCCTCCAGCGCGGCGTTGCTCCAGTCCGAACGGGAAAGCAGGTCATGCGTGGCCGAAAGCGCGCGTATCCGCGCCGTCAGGCTCTCGGTGAAATCGTCGATGTCGCTCGAGCGGCGGCGGGTGAGCGCCGCAATCGACAATACGTTTGCCAGCGTGTTCTTCACCCGGTGGTTGAGCTCGCGCGTCAGGGAATCGCGGATCGATGCCTGGCTGGTCAGCCATTCGAGCACCCGGCGGTCCTCTGCCGCGCGCTTGGTGATGAAGCGGCCGATCGCCATGACCATCAGCGAAGCCAATGCACCGAAAAACAGGGTTATGCGTGACAGCGGCGAGAGCAGGCCCGCCTGCTTGTCGCTGACCTGCACCACCCACGAATGGCTGCCGACATCGATGCGCCGTTCCATCGTCGGCCCGCTCGTACCTTCGGCCCGCCTGTCGGCCAGCAGGGTTTCCGGTGCCACATGGTCATCGTAGATCGCCACTTCGATGCGATCGTTGCGGTAAAGTTCGCTGGCGGAAGACAGAAAGGTATCGGCCCGGAACGGACTGTAGACGAAGCCTTTCACGCCGCGGCCTTGCCGCTGCTTGATGATCACCGGCATGTAGATCAGGAAGCCCGCGGCATCGGGATCGCCCTTGTCCTGCACAAGATGGACCTTGCCCGAGGCTACCGGCTTACCCAGCTTTATCGCCTTCTCCATCGCGGCCCTGCGAACCGGATCGGAGAACATGTCGAAGGCGATCGCAGTACGGTTCACGCGCGACATCGGTTCGAGGTAGACGATCGGGGTGGAATACTCCTGCCCCGGTTGCGGACGCGGGCGGACCATGAAGTCCAGCCGTCCCTTGTCCTGCTGGGCGACCTCGAGATAAGCCAGGTTGTCGACCTGGACGAGCGGCGCCCAGCCCATGCCCAGCGAGCCATAAAGGCTGCCGTTGCCTTGCAGGTCCTCGGCAAATTCCTTGAACTGTTCGGGGTCAACCTGATCCTGCGACGCGAAAAGCGCGGCTCCGGCGCGCAGCAGCGCCATGTTCTCGGTTACGCGGCGCTGCAGGGCCGACGATATCTCCGTCAGGTTGCGGTCGAGTTCGACCTGCCGGGTCAGCCGATCGGCCCGTTCTATCGCCATGACGGACACGGCAGTGGTGATGCTGGCAATCAGGAACAGCAGGAAAGGCCAGCCACGCGGAAACTTGTGAAACCACGCCTGCTTCTTCACCCTGTCCAGCAAAGCCTGGTCAATCACCCCGCAATTCCCGGCCCTTTGAAAACGCGTCAACGCGACCCGACGCGCTATCCCGCAACACTAATTCGACTCTGTCTCATTCGGGGGAACCACACGCGCCGTCAATGGTTCCACTGGTGACGAAGTAAATTGCGCAGACTTCGGCGCCATTTGGTGTCGGTCCGGGACAGGCCGATCGCGACAGCGACCTCGGCCTTGACCGGCCCCGCACAATTCCGCCAAAAGTCACAGTGTAAAGGAGTTAGTGTTGAATCAGCCCAAAGGTAAAGGCGAACCGGGAGCAATTCCCGCGATGCCGCCGGCTTCCGGACGGGGGGATGAACCCGGATGGGCGGGTGGGCTGAGGAAGCTTTATAACTCCGTGGTGGACGAACCGCTTCCGGACAGCTTCAAGGATCTCCTCAAGAAGCTCGACGGCGGCGGCGATGCCTGACCGGACAGAGCACACCGCCGCCGACGAAGCGTTCCGCCTGGAATTGCTTTCCGTCCTTCCCCACCTTCGCGCTTTCGCCCGCGGCCTTTCCGGGCGGCCGGACTTTGCCGACGACCTTGTGCAGGAAGCGGCGATCAAGGCATGGACGGCCCGCGAACGCTATACGCCCGGCACGAACATGCGCGCCTGGACCTTCGCGATCCTGCGCAATCACTACCTCTCGGAACTGCGCCGCTCCAAACGAAGCACCGACCTCGACGAAGGGGCGGCAGAGCGCATGCTGGTGATGGATGCCGACCAGGAAGCCCCCCTGCATCTTTCGGACATGGAAGACGCCCTGCAAAAGCTTGCCCCCGAACGGCGCGAAGCCGTACTGCTGATCGGTGCCTCGGGCTTCAGCTACGAAGAAGCTGCCGAGATTGCGGGCTGCCCGATCGGCACGATGAAAAGCCGCGTCGCGCGCGCGCGCGCGGATCTGGCACGCATGCTCGATGGCGAGCCGGAGATGACCGCCGAACCCCGGGCCCGTCGATCCGGCTGATCGCCGGGCGATGCCCGACCCGTCGCTTGCAGACAAAAAGAAAGCCACCCCCGGCGAGGGTGGCTTTCTTCTTTTCGTGCTGGCATCGCGCCTGCCGCACAGGGCGCAGCAGGTGCGATGACCGGCCTCAGGCCGGGTAGGCCCAGGCCGTGCCGCGATCGAAGTTGTCCGACGCGAACTTCCAGTTGATGAGGTTCTCAAGCACCGCCTTCACGTAAGCCGGGCGCTTGTTCATCTGGTCGATGTAGTAGGCGTGCTCCCACACGTCGATGGTGAGCAGCGGGTTCACGTCCGAGGTGATCGCGGTCGCAGCGTCATGGGTCGAGATGACCTTGAGCTTGCCGCCGTCGACGACCAGCCATGCCCAGCCCGAAGCGAAGTGGTTGACCGCTTCGTTGGTCAGCGCCTCGAGCAGTGCGTCCATCGAACCGAAGTCGTTCTTGATGGCGGCAGCGAGGCTTTCGCTTGGCTCGGTCTTCTCGGGGCTCAGCGAGTGCCAGTAGAAGCCATGGTTGTAGACCTGGGCGGCATTGTTGAAGAGCGGGCCCGAAGCCGACTTGGTGATCTCTTCAACCGACTTGCCGGCATTGTCGGTGCCCTCGATGGCGGCATTGAGCTTGTCGACGTAAGTCTTGTGGTGGGCGCCATGATGAATCTCGAGAGTCTTGGCTGAGATGTGCGGCTCGAGCGCATCCTGTGCGTAAGGCAGCGGCATGAGGGCAATGGTCATGGCAATTTTTCCTGTTCCGGTTTTCGATTGCTTGGTGAAGACACCCACGCGGACAGAGGCCGGGGACGCCGATGGAATCGCAGGGTTATGTCTGGTCTCAAGCCCTGTAATTCAAGCAGGAAATGGTGACATTTTCACTTTTCCGCCGAACTTTTCGGACTTTACGTGCCGATGGCCGGACAAACGCGCCGGCGCGCCCCGGGCCGATCCCGGAGCGCGCCGCTCTTCGTAAAGGACTGCTTCTTAGCGGACCGAACCGCGACGGAAGAGGTTGACGATCGCCAGGAGAACGACCGCACCCAGGAACGAAACAAAGAGTGAAAGAAGATCGAACGAGCCACTGGTGATCGGCGCTCCGCCGATCAACGGCGTAATGATGAAGCCAGCGATCAGCGAACCGATAATACCGACGACAATATTGAGCAGAATGCCCTGCTGCGCATCGGTGCGCATGAGAATGCTTGCCAGCCAGCCAATTACACCGCCGACAAGTAGAATAAGGATCAAGGTCATTTTTCCGTCTCCGATAATTGCCTGATTGACTTGTTCAACGGACCGAGAAGCGCTTGGTTCCTGACAGTCAACAACGGTTCATCGCATCGACAACTTGAAGGCGCGACTGTCATGGTTGCCGTACCGGAAAACGAAACTCTTTGGGGGGCTGCCTCGTTCCCCCAGGTGAAGGAGCAGATCAGGAAGGCTTCCATGCACGCGCCGCGACGAGAGCAAACGGTCGCCGCACTGGCCTCTGCCGCGATCGTGGCCGGAGGGTTGGCAGCGCTCGTGACCGGCCTTGCCGTCAGGCTGCCCCTGCCCTCCTTGCCTGCCGCGCTACAAACCGTACTCCCGACCCGCGAACTGCCAGAGCGGCCCAGGCCCGCGAAAATGCCCAGCCCCTCGCCCACGCCTGTCCCCACGCCTGTCCCCACCCCTGCACAGATGGCCGAGGGCTCAGCTTCACCGCCCGATCACGGCGGGAAGGCCAGCCCCATGGTGTCCGCGCAATCGCGCAGGCCACCTCTTGCAGAGCCGCTCCCGACCGTTACCGCGACCCAGCCCGACAGCGGCAACACCGCAAACACGGGTGCATCGAATAGCAGCGGCCCCGGCCAAGGCGCGGGCGGCAGCGGCACGGGATCGGGGAGTGGAACCGCGGGAGAGGGATATGGCAGCGGCGACGGCTATCGTCGTCCGGCACAGCTTCCCCGGCAGATCAGCGGCAAGCTCCACTTCGCCGACCTCCCGCGAGACCTCAGGAAATCGCGCGAGGGGGCCGAGCTGACCTTGCGCTACCGCATCGGCGTGGATGGCCGCGCCAGCCAGTGCCGCATTCTCCTATCGAGCGGACGACCCGAACTCGACGACCACACCTGCCGCACCATCACCGAACGCTTCCGGTTCAGGCCCGCACGGGATAAGATGGGCAACCCCGTGCCTTTCGTCATGACCGAGATCCACGGCTGGTCCGACGTCTCCGACTGAACCGCGCCCGGTTCGAATAGTCTTGGTGGCTGCCACGATATTCGAAAAAGCCGAACATCTGGATCGGTTTTATCCCAATTCTTCGGACATCCGTTTCACCATAAATACGGGCTCACAACGAGCCACAGGGGCTCGCTACGAAAATCTCGGAGAATTCCCATGGCTGCACATGCAATCGAAACCGCTACCCGCCCCGCTTCCTCCAGCACCGATGTCCTCGCCCTCGTCGGCCGCATCGCCATCGCCGTCATCTTCATCCTGGCCGGCATTTCGAAGATCACCGATCCTGCCGGCACGATCGGCTACATCGCCTCGGTCGGCCTGCCCTTCCCGACGCTTGGCCTGGTCGGCGCGATCCTTGTCGAAGTCGTCGGCAGCATCGCCCTGATCGTCGGCTACCGCACCCGCGCCGTGGCGCTGCTCCTGGCCGTATTCTCGGTCGTGACCGCGCTGATCTTCCACAACCAGCTGGGCGACCAGATGCAGTTCCTGAACTTCTTCAAGAACATCGCCATCGCCGGCGGCCTCCTCAACGTCGCTGCCCTGGGCGGCGGCCGCCTGAGCCTCGACGCCCGCAAGTAAGACAAGCCCGAATTCGGGTTCCAGAAGGCGCCGGTCCAAGTGGCCGGCGCCTTTTTCATGCCCACGCAAAAGCGAAGAGCGGGCCGAAGCCCGCTCACGCTACTCAATGATTTCTCAGGGAAATGGTGCCCAGAAGAGGACTCGAACCGCTCTCAGAATGTCGCAAAACTGCGAGAATCTTGACCTTGGTTACTTAATTGAGGCCCCCGTCGGTGCCCCCAGATTGCATTTTTACCAGAGGATTTGGGTCCCATCCTCGAAAAAGTCTAATGATTTCAATAGGTGTCTTTTAACGCAGAACGCGTCTGATTTCCAGCAAATTTGCATGGCCGACCGACTCCAAAGCGATGTATTTGGGGCGGTGGCGACCAGCTCCGAAAATGGGATGCTAAGTGAAACGATAAAGAACTCTGCTACAATGCTGCTCGCCGCATCGAGGAGGAGAATTGACGTTTGCTTATCGCACCCGAAGATCCCGGTTCCGAAACCATTCGGGTGCCTGTCCTCAAGGTCTTTGACGGCGATGGCTTCCTAACCCGTATCGACAACCCCCGACGAGGAGCAAGCCTTGAAGTGACAATCAGGCTGGGGTTCATCGATGCTCCGGAGATGGAGCAGCCTGGCGGCATCGAAGCGCGTGACTTCCTTCAATCGCTCATTGGCGGAAAGCATGTCGATCTGGCCATTCTCATGAAGATGGACACTGGCGGCATCGTAGATCGACACAAGCGGATCGTAGCTGTGCCTTACTTGCAGATGGATCAGAGCAGTGAGGCTAACGACCCGGCTTCCCAGCTCGGACAATTCTTTCGGGGACTGACTGCTCCATCTCACCGCAACATCGAATTGGAAATGATCCTCAATGGATGGGCATGGGTGCTCGATCGCTATGGACCCGATGAAAGCTACTTCGAGGCGCTTGACGATGCTCAGCGAAATCGACGCGGCATCTGGGCGAATGACGACAACGTTCACCCCTGGGAATTCAAGAAGCAGCGCTACAGGGCTCGTCGGGCGAAACCAAAGCCTGCTCCCCAAGCGCCTCTCTTCGACGCCCCTGAGGCAGCAATCTCGTGTCCGATGAAAGGCTGCGATGGTCAGTTGGTTGAGAAGACCGGACGTTTCGGGAGTTTCCTTGGATGCTCGAATTTTCCGAGGTGCCGTCACTCGCGCAATTTGAATGGATGACTGGAGTGAGCTCTAAGGGATCGCAGCGATGTCCGAGCGCGTCTGCAACCGAGGGGCTTTTATCCCGCAAAACGTAATTTTTGAAAAATGCGGGATAAATCGCGTATTGGCCCTCTGCGTTCTTGCTATGTTCGAACATTCTTGTTTTGCTAACGCATGAAGCGTATATTCTCACCTTGAGATCGATTCCGCAGGTTTAAGATGAGCAACCTAACTGCACAGGTTCTGGCAACGGTGAACGCCCCCTATGGGGCGAACCATTCCGCTCATCAACTCGCTGCGCTTATCGCTGATCCATCGAGTGCGGCAACGTGTGACGCAAGCGTCTTCGCTTTTTTCTCAGAGGTGACACCAGCGGCCCAGAAAGCCTTCATGGCTGAAATGAAGGTCAATGAGGATATGGCGAAAGCTGTCGCCAGCCAGTTTTCCAAGATGGCTGGGTACTCGCTGCCTCTGGCAGCCTGAGAAAGTGATCTCGCCTCGACAGCAGCCGAGCCAATGGCCGCTTTTGTTTGATTTGGCATCCGACATCATCGCGCGAACCACCGAAGCCGTAGGCCGCGAGCCAGATTGGTCGTTCGGAGGTGGGACGGCATTGATGCTCCAGATCGATCATCGCGAGAGCCATGACATCGACCTTTTCATTTCCGATCCCCAATTCCTCCCTTACCTCAATCCCGAGACGCAGGGGTTTGAACTCGAACGAATGCCGGACACCTACGAGACAGACGGCGCAGGTTCACTCAAACTGATCTTCGAGGACATTGGCGAAATCGACTTCATTTGCTGTGCCGACATTACGCCAGAGCCATCACAGGTCAGTGAGCTAAGGGGGCGAACAATCCGGCAGGAAACTCCGGCAGAGATAGTCGCAAAGAAGGTCTACTATCGCGGTGCATTGATGCAGCCACGCGATATGTTCGATATCGCGGCCACCAACGAAAAGCTGGGTCAGGACTACGTGATCAATGCCCTCCGCGAATGTGGAGTTGATCGATGTACGAATGCACTTCGAGCTGCGGAGAATATGAAGCCTGAGTTCGCTAGCTTAATCATCAAGCAACTCATGTACCGCGACCATAACGGCCATCTGGTCGAGGAAGCGCAGGCGATTACAGTGCAGCTGTTGCGTGCAACCCTAGGCGCCTAGGGCTCCCCTCGCCCAGCTCCAATATCCGCCCATTCAAGAACCAATTTGTCACCCTTCACACGGGGCAAGGCCTTGCGTGGAATGAGCTTCCCGCGCACCTCGAAGTCAGATGTGATCTTGACCAGAAAGACCATGCTGAAGTTCCGTTTGAGGTTCAGCGTGACGCGGTCATTGCTCTTGAAAGGCGTGATTGTTTAACCTCGACCAGGTCATTGCCGAGCCGTCCGTCAGATCCTTGAGCGTAGTTGCGGTGCAACTTGATGCCGTGCGTGATCGCCCCGTAGAGTTCTCCGATATCGCCATACACCTGCAGGTGCTTGCCCGTGTGCATGTGATACTGCTCTGCGGTGCAGATCAGGTCCTCGAATATCGAGACCAGCGACAGATCGGCATTGGGATATTTTGCCCGCCATTCCTTGTACTGGATTTGCTCATTGATCTCATCCCAGCTGATCCATTCGCCATCATCCCAGATGGCATTGTCCGGCCCAAGTTGCTGCATCCGCTATTCCGCTAACGTGTAAAGATTTTCGCGTTTTCTTTGCATGTCCGCATCAACGTGCAAAGCGAAAGCGCGTTTGCTTGTCATATCGGCTCAAGCTGCGATTCGCGCGAAAACCGGTCTCCCGCTGCACCAGAACCGTAGAATCGGTCCTGCATTGGCCCGGAGCAGACACCAGCAGGAAAAATTCTTTCAGTCCCGGACTGTCCATAGCGATCCAACATTGTCCACCCGCCGATGCGGAACGGCATTTGTTCTATTTTTGTTCTTTCCTACATCATTGCGATTCGCATAGCGTTGCTGGTGTCACCGAAGCTTGGTGGCGCTGAGTTGAACGTCTTATCGCACGGTTCGCAACGGCAATTTGAAGGACAACCCATCGTCGTGGGGGAACACGGCTCCGGTGACAGAACCTTGAAGCAAAGGAATCTGTCGTGCCGAATACTGAACTACTCACCTGCCATGAGGTCATGCGCCTGACTGGCATTCGCAGCCGGACAACGATCTGGCGACGCATCCGCCGGGGTGCCTTTCCTCATCCCATCGACATTGGTGGCGGACGCATCCGCTGGCGTTCCACTGACATCGAGGAGTGGATCGAGGCCCTCCCCCTGCGCAGCTATTGACCCCTCCAAAGCGGGCAATGGCCCGCAGAAAGCCCATCCTCCATGTCTATCCTTTCCCTGATCAACGCAGCCCTGCAGAAGCATGGCTGGCTGATCGCCAGCCTTCCGATTGACGAAGAAGATCGCGCGGCCCAGCTCATCAAATTGCTCGTCGAAGACAACGCCGATGGGCGCGCCCGTCGCCACACATTGCAGCCCTGGCTCTGGTACGAACGCCCTGTCCGCGAGCGGTTTGATGGGCAAGGTTGTTGCCTCACTGTCGAGGGCCCGATCTACAGGAGCCGGGACGGCACCGGGTATCCGCTTGGCAGCCAGCTTCGCACCGAATTCGGTTGGCTAGACCTCACGCCAGAAGAGACCAATGAGCTTGCAGATGAGGTTCGATCAGCGATCGACCTGACCCTGCTCCGCTGGTTTACGCGACCTGATATGGCGGAGCGCCAATTGCCTTCGCGCCAGTCCCGAGATCGCTACTTCGACGATAATGTCGCCCGCAATCTGATTCTGTCTGCGACGCCTCTAACGGCAAGCATGGAGCAAGACGCCCATGCCAACTGACCGGAGAAAGACTGGAGAAGGAAAGGGCCACGATACTTCGTATCGGACCCGTAATTTTCATACACACCCCACGCACGCGTGCATCAAGGAATTCTGCGGCTTCTTGAGCGCGCGGATAGCGCGCTCGCTGAAACGAGGCGTTCAGACCCTCACAATTCTGCCATTTCTGGAGCGCGCTTCGAGCGCGCGCGGGAGGTGGTGATGGCGAGCTACATCAAGCGAACCATCCGCCTCAATCCTTCGCAGGCACGATCGCTGTCCGGCATCGCCGACCGGCGTGGATTGTCGGAGTATGCGATGCTCCTGAAGGTGATCGACGCAGGCTTTCTTTCGGTCCTGCACGGCACCGACAAGGAGACCGATCTTGCCGAACTGGCGCGCGAGATCGGGTCGATATCGGAGCGCCTGGCCGAGGCCGAACGGGTGCTCGACCGTACCCTGTTCACCGCCTGCGCAGCCTACGCTTATGCACGCCATGCGGCGCTGGGAACGAAGAAATCCGACGAGACAATTGCAGCCGAAGCGCGCGCCGCGTTCGAGCGCCAGCGCTCGCTCGCCCTGGAGATTGAGCCATGAATTCGAACATCGACTTTGTCACCCGCGCACACGCCTTGTGGCGTGTGCGTATGGCGCAATGGCAGCAGCGCTTTCGCTTCTTTTCGACGATCACTCTTGGTGCAGCAGGGACCGGAGCATTCATCGCCCCGCAGTTCTTACTGCATGGCCCTGCGATAACGACAGCGGTGCAGTATGCATGGGCAAACATGCTGACCCTGCTCGGTTCCCTTGGGGGCAGCGACATCAAAATGAACATTGCGATGGAAGGCAAGCGATGGACCGTTTCCGCGGCCTGGTTCGCCTCTGAACCGCTCTTCACCGATACCTTCTGGCAGGTCGTCAAAGTGATAGCTGGCGGTGCAATCACCGGCCTTGTGATAGGCCTCTTCACGGTCTGGGTGCTCCAGCGCGTCATGTCTGAACAGGGCAAGGATACGCTCGCCGACCGTGTCATTGGCGGCACTCGTGTGACGGATGAAGAAGACGTTGCGGCGCAGACGACATTGCTCTGTGGCAGAGACGCGCTGCGCATCGGGCCAGTTCCTGTTCCGCGCCGGATCGAGACCCGCCACTTCGCCTTTCTCGGCACCACCGGCAGCGGCAAGACCACTGCCTTGCGACAAATGCTCGATGGCATCGAAAGGCGCGGCGAAGCGGCGCTGGTCTACGACACTTCGGGCGAGTTCATTGAGCATTATTACAACCCCGCGCGCGGCGACATCATCCTCAATCCTTTCGATGCGCGCTGCGCCTTCTGGACGCCCTTCGACGAGATATCGCACCCCGCCGATGCCGACCGGATTGCTCGCCAGCTGGTTTCGGAAACCAGCAGCCAGGATGACGATGTCTGGCTGGAAACAAGCCGCATTCTTGTCGCAAACATGATCCGCTCGCTCTGGGCGGAGAAGAACTGCAGCCTCGAAGCTTTGCTCGAAGCCTTGCAGGTCAAGGACAAGGAGCAATTGAAGGAATGGCTGGGGCACACTTCGTCGGCCCGCACCTTCGCCAATGATGCCGACCGGGCCACCGGCAGTGTGCTGTTCATGCTCGCCAAGGCGGCGAACCTGATCCAGTTCCTCAAGGTCGAGGACGAGGGAGAGGACCGCTTTGCCTTCCGCGATTTCATTGCGAAGCTGGATGAGTGCGAGGGTGCAAAGCCCTGGATCTTCGTTCCCCGCAAGGAGGACTATTTCGAAGCGTCCAAGCCGCTCATGGCGTGCTGGCTCGAATGCGCGGCGAGTGCGGTGCTGGGTCTGTCGCCATCGCCAGACCGCCGCATCTGGTTCGTGCTCGACGAGCTGGCCGACCTGCCCCGCGTTGAGAACCTTGCCCGGCTATTGCCGGAGGGCCGCAAGTTCGGCGCAGCGATCGTGCTCACCTTCCAGGCACTTGGTCAGATGCGAAATCGCTATGGCGCGAACATCGCCGAAGCCATGCTCGCCTGCTGCAACACCAAGCTGTTTCTGCAAACCGTCGATCAGGAAACCCGCAAATGGGCGAGCGAGACCATCGGCCAGTGCGAAGTGGAATTGCGCGTTGCCACCGATACACTCTCGATTGGCAGCGAAGTGCCGCGCACAACCATCGCTACCCAGCGCCAGTTCCGCCCCGCCGTGCTCGAAAGCGAACTGCGGCTTAGTCCGCATCAGGGCTATCTGCTCCTGCCCGATGGCCTGCCCGTTGCGCGTATCGGTCTTACCGTTGATCACATCACCCGGCGTGGCGAGCCGCGTCAGCCCGGTTACGTGCCAGGTGATCCGGAAGGTACATTGTGGAGCAGGGTCAGCGAGATCGCCAAGGGTGCCGAGCCTGACGCCAAGCCGGGACCCGTTTGATGGTCGCATCGGTCTCGGCACTGTCGAGTGCCGGTCAGGCGGCGAGCTATTATGAGGCCGACGATTACTATGCCGAAGGCGGCATGGCTCCGTCCGAATGGTTTGGCGAGGCGGCAGACAAGCTGGGCCTGTCCGGCGAGGTCGATCGCGACAAGTTTTCCGAATTGCTCGAAGGCCGGATTGCCGGACAGCAACTCGGCACCACCCGCGATGGCAAAGTGGAGCACCGGCCTGGCTGGGACATCACCCTGTCCGCGCCCAAGTCGGTCTCGATCATGGCCGAGGTTGCCGGAGACAAGCGGCTGATCAAGGCGCATGGCGCTGCGGTGAAAGTGGCGCTTGCCCATGTGGAAAAGCACATGGCTGCAACCCGGATCAGAGCGGGCGGCGAGGTCCGGCGCGAGGCGACAGGCAATCTCGCCATCGCCACCTTCCGCCATGCCACGAGCCGGGCACAGGACCCACAGCTGCACACCCATGCGGTCGTGATCAACGCCACGCAGGACAAAGATGGCAACTGGCGCAGCCTTGAACCCCGCGCCTTCTACCAGCTGCAAAAGGAAATCGGCGCGATCTACCGGCAGGAGCTGGCGTACGGCGTTTCCGCGCTGGGTTATCGGATCGAAGCGGAGAAAGACTCGCTGTTCGAGATCGCAGGCGTTCCTGAGAAGGCCATCGATGCGCTGAGCCAGCGCACAGCGGCAATCGATGCCCGGCTTGCCGAGCGCGGCACGAGCCGTGCGGAGGCGAGCGCCGCCGAAAAGCAGATCGCCGCGCTCGATACGCGCGACGCCAAGTCCCATGCGGATCATCGCAGTTTGCGGGCCGACTGGCGGGCGACTGCCGATGCCAACGGATTCGACAAGGGGGCGCGCGACAGGCTGATTGGTGAAGCGAGAGAGCGAGTTAAAGCCAGCGAAGCTACCGCCAGCCCGGAATTGCTGGCTAGGCAGGCGGTGGCTTGGGCCGCTGCCAAGCTGTCAGAGCGAGAGGCCGTTTTCGCTGCGAGCACTCTGGCGCGCGAGGCCGGGGACTTTGCTTTCGGCAAAGCCGGTCACGGCGCCATCGGTGCAGCGATTGCCGAGGCCGGAAAGCGCGGCGAGCTGGTTCCGCGCACTTTCCTTGACCGGCGTGGCGCGGAGTTTGCCGGATTCACAACGCCGCAGGCCATCGCAACCGAACGCTCCATGCTGCGCCTGGAGGAAGCAGGTCGCGGCATGGCACAATCGCTCGCCACGCCGGTAGCAGCAGCACGGACGATTGAACGTGCTGCACGGCAATCGGCACGATCAGGCTATGCCTGGACCGAGGACCAGAAGCGCGCGACCGCAGATCTTCTCACCTCGCGCGACCGCGTTGCCGCCGTTCAGGGCTATGCCGGGACTGCCAAGACCACGACCGTGCTCGCCACCTACGCGCGCGAAGCACGACGTCACGGACTTGCCGTGACTGCGCTTGCGCCAACAGCATCGGCGGCAACTGTTTTGGGTGAGGCGCTCGGTCTGCGTGGTGACACTGTGGCGCGGCATGTTCTCGCGCCTGAGGCGAAGACATCGAGGAACGACGCCGTTTGGATTGTCGATGAAGCCTCGATGCTTTCGGCGCATGATATGGTAAAGCTCATGACCCGCGCGGACAAGGCCGGTGCACGGCTCGTGCTGGTGGGCGATGTGAAGCAGCTGGGATCGGTCGGCGCGGGTGCCGCCTTCGCCCAGTTGCAGCAGGCAGGCATGGCGACCGCAAAACTTGCCGAGGTGGTCCGCCAGACCAATGCCGACACCCGCGAAGCCGTCATGGCCTCAATCGAAGGCCATGCAGGCAAGGTCTTGGCCGCGCTGGAGCGTGGCGGCGGTAGGGTTATCGAGGAGACTACGCCGGATGAGCGCCTTGGCGCGATGGCCCGGCACTATCTGGCCCTGTCTACAGCAGAGCGTGCCCGAACACTGGTGATAGAGCCATCACGCGAGGGCCGCGACAGGCTCACCGGCATGATCCGAGCAGAACTGACCCAGCACGGTGAGCTTTCAGCGGAAGCCGTGCGTTTCGAGGCGCTAGAGGTGAAAGGTCTCACCCGCGCCGAAGCGCGCGAGGCAGCAAGCTATGCCATTGGCGATATCGTCCGGTTCAGCCGGGATTATCCCGCAAAGGGCGTGCGCCGGGATGAAAGCTACGCGATAGCCGCGGTCGATCCTGAGCGCGGGCGCATTGCCCTGGAAGGCCGCGATGGACGGTCGCTTAACTGGCATCCCCGGCAATGGGGTGTGGGCAAGGCCGAGGTGTTCGAGCCGAAGCCGATAGAATTGCGAACCGGCGACCGCGTGCAGTTCACCCGCAACGACCGCGAGACTGGACGGGTCAATGGCCTTGGCGGAACCGTCACAAGCATCGATCCCGACCGTGGCCGGGCAACCGTGAACCTCGCCAACGGACGAGAGCAGAAGCTCGACCTCTCCGATCCTCGCGATGCCCATCTGCGTCACGCCTATGTCCAGACAGCGCACGCCGCACAGGGCCAGACCGCCGAGCGTGTCCTGATTCACGCCGACAGCCGCTCAACCAATCTGGTCGATCAGAAGATGCTTTATGTCGCGCTGTCACGCGCCAGGGCAGAGGCTGTGGTTGTCACCGACAACAAGGATCGGCTTGTCCGTGCAATCTACGAGCGCGCTGGCGAGAAGCAGACGGCCATGACCGCGAGCACTCAGGAGTCAGTCAAGTCAAAGGCGATGGGTGCCGGGTTGGGATGATCGAATAGCCTCGGCAATGCAGACCATGGCGTCCTTCGTCCTGTCGTTGGAATGAACTGCTCCTCTTCGACAGGCCGTACCGGGCGGGATCAACAGCCTGCCCGCTCCATTCGGGCTCACGCCCTCCCGTGTTGTCAGTTCCGCGTAACCGCTGACCCGCCCGGCCAATCCGGCCCGTCCCTTCATCCGCGTTCCCAACGATTGGACGAAGGATTTTCACCATGGCCAGCACCACAACCGCCAGCATTTACGATACGATCACCAACCAGATCATCGCCGTCCTAGAACGCGGCACAGATGCTTTCTCGCTCCCTTGGCATCGCAGCACCGCACCGCTTTCGCGCCCCATGAATGCAGCGACCGGGAAAGCCTATCGCGGCGTCAACGTGCTCGCCCTTTGGGCCAGCGCCGAAGCGCAGGACTTCGGGCACGGTCTCTGGGCGACCTATCGCCAGTGGCAGTCACTTGGTGCCCAGGTTCGCAAGGGCGAGAAGGCTTCGCCCATCGTGTTCTACAAGGTACTCGACAAGCGCGATGACGACCAGGCCGAGAAAAGAGACAGCTCGACCCGCATCTTCGCGCAGGCCTCGCACGTGTTTAACGCCAGTCAGGTCGAGGGTTACGCCCTGCCCGAAGTACCGGATTGCGAAGACTTCGACCCTATCCTGCAGGCGGACAGCTTCGTTGCGGGCACAGGTGCCAGCGTGCGCATCCATGGCGACAGCGCCCACTACACACCCTCTACCGACACGATCACCATGCCAGACCGCGAGCGATTCTTCGCTACCGCCAGCGGCAGCGCGGCGCAGAACTGGTATGCCACATTGCTGCACGAGCTCGTCCATTGGTCTGGCGCTGATCACCGCCTTGCGCGAACGTTTGGTAAACGGTTCGGCGACGATGCCTATGCCATGGAAGAACTGGTGGCCGAGCTTGGTTCAGCCTTTCTCTGCGGCGACCTTGGTCTTTCCGCCAGCCCGCGCCCGGATCACGCCAGCTACCTCGCCAGCTGGCTGAAGGTGCTCAAGGCCGACAATCGGGCGATATTCACCGCCGCGAGCGCTGCGGCGAAGGCTGCTGAATTCTTGAGCTCGGATTAGGTCGAGCAATACGTTGAGAGAATTTGTAGTACGGTCTATCGTCTTCCAGAAACGGCAGACCGGCTGCGAACATCATTTCGAAGTATTATCATGAACCTAATCAAGTCCAAGCAGCGCGTTGCCGATCATGGGGAGGTATTCACACCGCCCTGGCTGGTCGAGCAGATGCTCGACCTTGTGAAGGGGGAGACTGAACGGATTGATTCCCGATTCCTTGAGCCTGCCTGCGGCAGCGGCAATTTCCTCGTGCCGATCCTGCAACGCAAGCTGGCCGCCGTGGAATTGAAATTCGGCAAGTCCGACTTCGAAAAGCGGCATCATGCGCTGCTCGGCCTGATGTGCTGCTACGGCATTGAGTTGCTGGCTGACAATATCGCGGAATGCCGCGCCAATATGCTGGAGGTTTTCGCGGACTATCTGGCGCTGGATGCGGGCGACGATCTTTTTCGCGCCGCCTCTCACGTCCTTTCGCTGAACCTCGTTCATGGCGATGCGATGACGATGCGCGCGATTGATGACGCGCCGATCCGCGTGGTCGAGTGGGGCTATCTCGGCAAAGGGAAATTCCAGCGCCGCGATTTCCGGCTTGATGTGCTGACCGGCATGGCGAGTTTCAGCGCCGAGGATTCCCTGTTTTCGACATTGGGAAAGCACGAAATTTTCACGCCTTCACAGACATATCCGCCGATGAGCGTGCGCGATCTTGCGGCGGCGAATGATGGAACGGGGACGAGCGCATGATTGAACAGGCCAGCTTTGCGCTGCGAGGGCGCAACCCCGATGTGCTGACCTGCATCGCCAATCTGTCAAACGATGAGGTGTTCACCCCGCCGGAGTTCGCCAACCGGATGCTGGATACGCTGGCAGAGGCATGGGCGGCGGACAATGACGGCGCGAGCATCTGGGCCGACAGTTCGATCAGGTTTCTGGACCCCTTCACGAAATCCGGCGTCTTTCTTCGGGAGATCGCCAAGCGGCTGATCGCGGGCCTGGAAGCGGAAATCCCGGATTTGCAGACCCGTGTTGACCATATCCTGACACAGCAGGTTTTCGGCATCGGTATCACCCGGCTTACAAGCCTGCTGGCGCGCCGCAGCCTCTATTGCTCCAAGCACGCTACCGGCGAGCACTCGGTCGCCACGGGATTTGCCAATGATTACGGCAATATCTGGTTCGAGCGCACCGAGCATTCGTGGAAGAATGACAAATGCGAGTTCTGCGGCGCCCCTCGTGCGATATTTGACCGGGGGCCGGAGCTAGAAAACCACGCCTACGCTTTCATCCACACAAACGACATCAAGGCTCGCCTCGGCGAGCTGTTCGGAGCCGATATGCAGTTCGACGTGATCATTGGAAATCCGCCCTACCAGCTAGCAAGTGATGGGGGCACACGCGATGTCCCCATCTACAATCGCTTTGTCGACGCTGCGCTTCAGTTGGAACCGAAATTCATCGCAATGGTAACGCCATCTCGTTGGTTCGCCGGTGGTCTAGGACTGGATGAGTTTCGGGATCGAATGTTGGGCGACAGGCGACTTCGCTCTCTTGTTGACTACGCTAAAATGGACACTGTGTTCCCTGGCGTCGACTTCGAAGGCGGGGTTTCATACTTTCTCTGGGATCGCGCTCATAACGGAGAGTGCGAGGTTACTCATTTCTTCAATGAAGAAAATCCCGAAAAGACTTCGAGAAACCTTGGGGAATTTGACGTCTTTGTACGAAACCCGAATGCTCTTTCGATCTTAAGGAAGGTTCGCGAGAAGGCCGAACCTTCGATCATCGACATAATGTCCACGAACAACGAATTTGGACTCGTGACCAATTTCCGTGGGTTTTCAGATAAAAAGGGCGGCGGCGATAGCATTGCGGTCCACGCTATTCGAAATACCAAACGGGTAATTGGTTGGATGGATCGTAGCGAGCTACCGAAGGGACATGCTCTCGTAGACGTTTGGAAGGTCTTAATTCCAAAGTCATATGGAGAACGAGGCGCAATTCCGGCGCAGATTCTTGGTCCAACGCTAGTTGCCGAGCCCCCATCCGCCTCAACGCAAACCTATGTATTCATTCGAGCAAACAACGAGCAAGAAGCGAGATATATCGAACATTATACGAAAACCCGGTTCTTCAGATTTCTTCTTTCGCTCCGCAAGATTACGCAACACGCCGCAAAACCGGTTTATACATGGGTTCCACAACAAACTTGGGATCGGAATTGGACGGACGCAGATCTCTACGCGAAATATGGCTTCACCGACGAAGAGGCTTCCTTCATTCAAAAAATGATCCGTCCGATGGCGGGCGCTGATGATTAAGCCGTCCATTGCGGAAATCCTCACTCCGAAGCCTGATGCGCGCCCGCGCATCTATGCCTATTCCATTTCGGATGAGGCGCATAACGGGTTGCTCAAGGTTGGGCAGACCACGCGCAATGTGAAGCAGCGCGTTGCCGAGCAGTTGAAGACGGCGGCGATTGCCAATTACACCATCGAACTTGACGAACCCGGCGAGGCCGATGACGGTTCGATTATTACCGATCATGCCGTGAGGGATGCACTCAGGCGCAAGGGATTTGCCAATCCGCAACTCGAATGGATGCGTTGCTCGCTGGCCGATGTCAAAACCGTGCTGGCCGAACTGCGCAGCGGGCAGCAATTCACCGGCACACACCACGAGGATTTTCCGCCGCGCAAGGAGCAGACGGAGGCGGTCGAGCAAACCTACGCCTATTATCAATCCCGCTGGCAGCAAGATGCCAATGCCGTTCCCCGCTTCCTTTGGAACGCGAAGATGCGTTTCGGCAAGACCTTCACCAGCTATCAGCTTGCCAAGAAACTTGGCGCGAAGCGGGTGCTGGTTCTGACTTTCAAGCCCGCCGTCGAAGATGCGTGGCAGACTGACCTTGAATCCCATGTCGATTTTGATGGGTGGCAGTATCTCTCCCGCAACTCCGGTCGCGATCCGAGCCAGATCGCTGGTGACAGGCCGGTGGTCTATTTCGGCTCGTTCCAAGACCTGCTGGGGCGCGACAAGGCCGGAAACATCAAGGCCCGCAATGAATGGCTCCACACGATCAACTGGGATTTGGTCGTGTTTGACGAATACCATTTCGGCGCGTGGCGCGAGACGGCAAAGGAGCTTTTCGAGGGCGAGGATGCAGGCGAGGCCAAGAAGGAAGCCAAGCTGGAATACGCGGATGGTCTGGACGATGTGAACGAAGACCTGGGCGTTATGTCGGAAAGCGAAACCGACTTTCTGCCAATCACCACGCGGGCTTATCTCTATCTTTCCGGCACCCCGTTCAAGGCGCTGGCCACGGGCGAGTTCATCGAAGAGCAGATATTCAACTGGACCTACACGGACGAGCAGCGCGCCAAGGAAGAATTTGCCGCTCAGCATCCGGATCAGCGCAATCCTTACGGCGCATTGCCGCAAATGCGCCTGCTGACTTACCAGATGCCGCCGGAAATTACTCACATTGCCAGCGGCGGCGAGCTGGACGAGTTTGATCTCAATGAGTTTTTCGCGGCGAACGGCACAGGCGTTCTCGCGCAGTTTAAGCACAAGGACGAGGTGCAGAAATGGCTCAACGTCATTCGCAACTCGCCAGATGCACCGCGATCATTCGACAGCATCAAGACGGGCGTTGTTCCGCCGTGGCCCTATTCGGACACGCGGCTTCTGCCTCACTTGCAGCATAGCTTCTGGTTCCTACCTAATGTCGCCGCCTGCCATGCTATGGCGAACTTGCTGGAAGAGAAACATAACACGTTCTGGCACGATTATCAGGTGATCGTGGCCGCAGGCGCATCGGCGGGCATCGGCCTTGATGCCTTGCCGCCCGTTCGGGACAAGGTTGGCAGCGGTTTCGACACCAAGACCATCACGCTTTCCTGCGGCAAGCTGACCACCGGGGTTACGGTCAAGCAATGGTCGTCGATCCTGATGCTGCGCAATCTCCAATCGCCGGAAACATATTTTCAGGCGGCGTTCCGGGTGCAGTCGCCCTGGTCGATCAAGAATCCCAACGGGGACAATCCGAACGAGGAAGAGATCATCAAGCCGGTCTGCTTCGTGTTCGATTTCGCCCCGACTAGGGCGCTGCGGCAGTTGTCGGAATATGGCATCGGCCTTTCACCGGGGGAAGCGAACCCGGAAAACGCCGTGAAGGAACTTGTCTCGTTCCTGCCCGTGCTGGCCTATGACGGCGCGAAGATGATGCAGATCGACGCGGGCGGCATCCTCGACATTGCGATGGCGGGAACGTCCGCGACCCTGCTGGCCAGGAAATGGGAATCGGCCATGCTGGTGAACGTGGACAACGACACGTTGCGCCGCGTTCTCGAAAACCCCGAAGCGATGGCCGCTGTTGAACGGATCGAAGGTTGGCGCGCCCTTGGCGACAACATCATCGAGACGATCATCAACAAGAGCGAGAAGATCAAGGACATCAAGGACAAGGCCAAAGCCAATGACGGGGAGCTGACCCCGAAAGAAAAGAAGGAACTGACCGCCGAGGAAAAGGAGTTCAAATCCAAGCGCAAGCTGGTTCAGGAAAAACTGATAAAGTTCGCGACCCGCATCCCGGCATTCATGTATCTGACCGACTTCCGCGAAAACAAGCTACAGGACGTGATTACCAAGCTGGAACCGGACCTGTTCCATGCAGTCACTGGCCTGACCGTGGCCGATTTCCACCTGTTGGTTCGCCTTCGCGTGTTCAACACCGAGCGGATGAATGAAGCGGTGTTCGCGTTTCGCCGCTACGAGGATGCTTCGCTTCGCTATACCGGCATCGAAAGCCACGAAGGTCTGACGCATTATGGCTTGTATGACACTGTAGTGGCGAAGGAATTTGACGCCTAGCTGGAAATGGGAACCGCCGAGCCGCGCTTCTAGCTGTTCTTGATGGCTTTTACTCGAGCCAACCCCCGCAAGGCGAATTTGCGCAGTGCCTTCACCTGTCGGTTGATGGATTGGCTCTGGAGTTCATCGGAAGAACGATCAGCATAAGCCAAGAAGTTGCGAAGCCCTACATGGGTTAATCGCCCGCGCATCTTGCTGGTGTAGATTTTGTCTTTCTGACCGGCTTTTGCCAACCTTTCGGCCTTTCGTTCAGATCGGCGAATGGCTCTTTTTGCGGAGCGCCATTGCCTTGAAAGGGAGCCGGGCCGGACCAAAGCCGGTCCAAGGCCAAGTTGGAAACCGAGATACTGGAAGTTGTCCCGCTCATCGCCAGTGAAGCGTTGGCGGATAGTCTTGTCATTCTGAAGTTCCAAGGCTTCGTTGTTGAGCGCGTCGGACACGGCAGCGGCTAGCTGATCGGCGTGTTCAGGGGCGCAAATGATAAGAATATCGTCGGAATATCGCTGGTAAAGCGCGCCGTGCTGATCGGCCAGCGCCTTCATCGCCAGGTCAAAATCGGCCATGTAGAGATTGGAGAGGCTGGCACTTATCGGCGTTCCTTGCGGGACGCCAATGCCCTTGCCGTTGGTGTGGATCCGGATGCCCCCAGCCTTCAGTTCCTTGACTGTCGCTATAGGGCGATCAGCGCCGCGCTGTTTTAGCCGCAACCCAAATACGGGATGGGCCTTCAAATCCGCCTTTCGGACGTGGCTATACCGGGTGACGGAACGCAGCACTCTGTGCCAATCGTCGGGGAGTTCATCGACGGCGAGCAGCCACTTGAGCCGCTGCTTCAGACGCTTGTGGTCGATATTGTCAAAGAAGCCGGTCACGTCGAAGCACATGGCTTCGACTGAATCGTGGTTGCGCACATAGGCCTGTGCGGTGGCGGCGAAATGGTAGTTGGATTTTCTGAGGGACCGGTAGGCTATGACCGCCTCATGCAGCCCGTTTAACGCATACCACGCATCCAACCTGCCGGTTAGCTCGTGCGAGTACTTGGATAGGATACATGCATCGCGGTGCGAGGCGTGCATGATGTCACGCTCCTTGACCACTGTCTTGCCGTCCAGCGGTCGATAACGCGGTGTTTCTTTGATCCAATGCAGCAGCGGGGACCACGGGTGGGCGACAACCTGTTCCGGCGTGAGTGTGGTTGCCCACTCACTCACTATAGGCACATCGAAGTGCCGATACCTGCGCGGCTTGAACCAAGACGGCTTTGCCATCCCCCCTCATTTCTAGCAGTCTCTGGGGGATAGTTCTGGCTCTGAACCCGGCTGGTGCCGCTAGACCCCCCAGAGGCACGCCACCATCCGTGGTTGCCTTCTCGCAAATGCAACCACGCGAGCCTGTTAACGCTAGGTGGTATTGTATGGTCGAGGAGGTCCGATTGTTGAAGATCGAAGTCTCGCCGCTGCAACTCGCAGAGTGGCTGATCCACGGCATCGCCGTAATCATATCGCTCTTGCAGGTTGACAGTGTAAACGACCGCACCCTTTGGCCAATTCCAAGGGCTCTGGTGATATGGGAACGGATCGGCAACATTCAAGGGCGTGTAATCAACTTTCTTCGTGAGGATTTCGTCGCTGTTTTGACCCCATAATCGTGTCTGAAATTTCTTCTCAGCGCGGTTCGACTCTCGATTCAGTAACAAACTTCTGTGTGGTGATTCTGCCCTCCCGGGCGACCCGCTCTATCTCGCTGCGCTCGACTGAACCCGCGTGGCGGTTTCATCCCTTTCGGGTGACGATCAGGAGCAGTTTGAAGCGGAGCGGGAATTCCTGATGGACGCGCTCTGTCCCGCATGTCCTGCGGTCATGCTCCTGAGGGCGCGGCATTCCTGAGCTAACCCGCAGGCACTCTTGTCTCTCTCATTGCCGGAGGCCCGCTGGCGCACTGATCGCGCGCGCAGGACCTCCGTCGGCTTCGCGCCGTTGCAAGGGTGCCGACTTTGTCTGGATCGCGGAGCGATCCCTGGCGGGAACACCAGGGCTTTGCCCTCTCGTTCCCGAAACCGGAAATAGACACCCCCGTGTGGCGGGCTGTGCCCGCTGGCCCGCGCCAGGGCATCGATTCCGGTTTTCCCTCCCCGTCCCATCCTCGCCGGAAGGCAGGCCGCATGCCGCGTGTCGGATGCGGCTTTCAGCCGAAGGAGGGCAGAAAATGGGTGACCTGATCTTGAACTACCGCGCTTGCGGAGCCGAGTGCCGCGAAGACTGGTTGCGGATGCTGGCCAATGAGAACGGCTTGCCGTTCGGAACAGTGCAGCGTCTGGCCGAGGAACTGGGCGAGCGGGAAGATTTCGGCGAGCTCGTTCACATCTGCGAATGTGGCGGGAGGGTGGTGCAATGAATGCTGGCACCCTTTCCCGCAATGAGTGGATCGCCCGGCTCAACGACCGGGCGCGGCAGGCGATGGGCTTGGCCTGTGTTGCCGTTGCAACCGAGGGCTTTCGGGGCTTGGCCGAGGCGGACCAATCGCGGGTGCGCGAAATGGTTGAGACATTCGACGCCTTCACTCCGGACAACGATCCTTATGGCGAGCGCGATTTCGGGGCGATCTATCAGGATGGCGAAGGTCGCTGGACGACCACGCGACCGGCGCGGCCTGCCGAAACCGTGTTCTGGAAGATCGATGCCTACGACCGCGATTTGCGGTTCGGCAGCGACGACCCGGCCAATCCTGCGGTTACCCGGCGGGTGCTGACGATCATGCTGGCCAGCGAATATTGAGTGGAGGCAGTCCGCGCGCCGCCTGACACGTCAGGCGGCGCGTTGATCGACGAAGCAGTGTTCGTTGTGCCAATCGAGAAACGCCGGTTCGGGGTCGAACCGGATTGCCGACCGCAAAGTTGCGTTCTCGAACTGCTGGAAATAGTCGCGCGTCTCGCGGCTCTGGCTTTCACGCAATTGCCGCGAGACGCGAATGCGCCGCTGGCGATCTACCGTGATGAGCCCGCGATCGAATGCGCGGTCGAGTGTCGCTGACAGCAGCAAGCCATTGGCGGGGTTGTGCCGGTTGTCGCTGTCCTTGCCCCATGGCTTGATGTGGCTTGCGGTGAGAAGGCGCGGATCGGCGATGCCGGTGATGCAGCAGGTCTCTTCGTAATTGGCGAGTACCGCGCGGCGGAAGAAATCCTGGCCGACGCGCTGGTTCACAAGCGCCTGTGTGGTGGACTCGCCTTGATAGGGCTCGAACCGGAACTCGCTGCGCTTTTCATTGAGGCGCAACGGCGGGGGTGGTGGCTCGAACTGGCCGACCTGGGCAGTCCACAGGTCTTCCGCCCGCGACACGAGACCGGTCCAATCCTGGCCAAACTCGGAATAGGTGGCGCGATCCAGCTTCGACGCACCGTCCAGACCTTTCCGTCCGCTTTCTGTGATTTTGGGATCGAGGCTGGCGAAATTGCACAACTTCATCGCGACCGAGCTATTCGTGCGCCCGAGCGCATTGGCAAGCTCCTGGATTTCTGGATTGCCAGAGTGCAGCTTTCCGAACGGCAGCTGAAAATAGAGATACAGCGCAAGCACCGTCTCCTCTTCGCTCCAGCGTTTCCGTGAACTGCTCTCGACTGTCATGGCGAAGGTTTGGGCGAGAGTGATCCAGGGCGCAAGTCTGGCGGTTTGCCATGCGTTTAGATGCCTTTCGATCTGGCGGTTTCGTTCTTGAGCACCCTGACTGGCCGCACTCGGTCAGCCTTCAATGCCCGGCCCGCGCCAGTTCCCCCTGCCTCCGCTGGGGTCACCCGTGTTGGACATGAATCCTGCCCTTGGCCGTGCGGCCTTTCTGTTTGGTGCAACGAGCCACCAGACACGAAAGGAAATCATCATGGCACGCAGCAATACCGCACCCGCGCAGGAGACCAATCCGCCGGACTTCCTCGCCTGGCATGTCACCAACAAGGGCGACAAAGGCTTCTGGACTCGGATCGGAGCCGCTTGGTTCCATCGCGACCGAAAGGGAATATCGCTTCAGCTGGAAGTGGTGCCGATCAATGGCCGGATCGTCCTGCGCACCCCGCTTGACGACGAGAAGAAGGAACCGGGCGCTTAGCGCCCGGCCTTCGGGTAGATGGACCGAAAGTGGGCCGGTAGGTACTATCGGTTTCGCGACAGAGAAGCCACGCAAACGGATCTTCGGTCAATGTCCTTCAAGGGCAGGCTAAGATTTGGACTTGGCTCTGATTGCCATGCATATGGGAGCAAGGGGCGTCATCATTCCCTGTCATCATTTTCTGTCCTCATCCTCTGGATAGAATGCTTCCAGAATCTTGGATCGACTCAGATCAATTTCTGCTCGCCTGTCCAAACCTAAAATTCCTAATGTGGTTTCCTATATTTGCTGACAAATTGGCGATCTCGGAGATTGAACTTGGCTTGTGCTCGCGGTGCTGCCTCACCGAACACCAACACTCAGCGGCGTCTGTTCGCTGCATCAGGCGGATATTGTCAAAATCCGGACTGCCTTCGGGAGCTTTTTATCGACGCGGACGGCCAAGCCGTGAACGTCGCAGAAATGGCCCATGTATTCGCAGCAAATGACGATGGGCCCCGCGCCAATCCGGAACTTTCCAAGGAAGAAAGGGGAGCCTTCGAGAACCTGATCCTGCTTTGCGCGATCTGCCATACCATGATCGACAAGGCGCCGGACGCCTTTCCCGACACGCGCATCCTCGAATGGAAACGCGAGCACGCCAAAAAGCTGGCGGCGGTATTCGGTGTTACGAAGTTCCCCGATCGTGCCGCTGCGCGGGAAGCGATCGCCCCGCTGCTAGCCAAGAACCATGCGATCTTCAGTCAATATGGTCCTCACATTGAGGCTGCACGCGATCCGGAAAGCGGCGCGGCCGAAACGTGGCGCCGCAAGATGCTCACCGGGATCCTGCCCAACAACAATCGCGTGCTGGCTCAGCTCGACGCGAACCGGCATTTGCTCTCCGAAGAGGAACTTAAAACCGTCGAGGCATTCCGCCAGCACGTCGACGACCTCGAAGCCGTCCACATCGGTGGTGCGAACGAAGATGCAAGCTGCTTCCCAGCGGGCATGCAGACAATTTTGGAGAAATGATCGTGGCCGGCAGCGTTACAGATTGGGTCGAAGCCCACGTCGATGATCAATCGGGCTACAAAGTAGTGGGGCGGACCGCAGAGGATTTCCTGATAATCGATGATGGCAAGGGCAATACCGGCACCGTTGCTGTAATCGGCGCCAAGCCGATGGTCGAAGCGGGTGACGTTGCCCCCGTACTAGCGATGGCGACGAAGCCGGATTTCATCATCAATGTGCCATCGAGCTCTATCTGGACCGGTGATGCTATCGCTCTGGCGCAAGGCGTGCCGGCGGGCTTCGGAACGTTCGGGGAACTCGGGAAGGCATTACGACAAGGCGACCTGACCGGCTACCGAAACAAGGAGTTCGCCTTCTTCGAGGACGCGATCGGCCAGCACTCTAATGTTAGGCAAGTCTCGCGGCTGTACGAGTCTGTATTCGTCGCCCACCGCAAAAGGGGCGGCGACCTAACTATCGCTCTCATAGATGCGTATAACCTCAGTGCGGAAGACCTCCGCAACGCACGCAAGATGGTCGGCGCCTTCGACATCGCGTTGAAAATGTCGAGCTACGGCAAGGTGACCGATGCAGCACGAAACGCAGCAGACTCGATGGGGGCTGAGGCCATGATGTTCGGTGACCTCATGCGACGCCTCGCTAAGTGACCCGCGCCCAAAATGTAGATGCACTCGTAGTTTTGGCCGGGCAGCTCGGAGCGGTCGCAGCAGGAACGGAATGGTACCTGTTCGGCTCAATGGATCGGGAGGAGGAGTTTTGCTCCGATGTTGACCTTCTGATTTTGTGTGGAACTGCGGCGCAGGCAGACGCCTTGCGTGCAGCGATCGATCCTGATCAACTTGGCCGCCCCATCGATCTATCCTTGATGACATTTGAGGAGGAGCGCGAGATCAGCGCCGTCAAGCTTCAGGCCGCACGGAAAATTTACCCCTAAGCGAACTAGCGGACTCTATCGGGCTTTCGGGCGGGGGGTTTTGTCCATTACGATTGCACTCGGCTCGCAAAACCAACCTAGCGCTCGTTCGTGAAGCGGATCGCAGTTGCTTAGCATACGTCCGCTTTAAGGTTCGCTCGGAGCTAGACCGAACGACGATATTTGGGGCGCGAAGCTGCCTCTGCATCACTTTACGATGAGGCGAGCCGCTTCGCGTCGCCGAAGCTCATCAAGATAATCGCTCCACCATTGCGCCATCTTTACGCGTTCATCCCAGTAGTTCCCGCGATTGTAGACCCCTCGAATAGCGTTGCTGTCACCATGGGCCAGCGCACGTTCGATTGCGTCTGGGTGCCAAAGCCCGCTCTCGTTGAGCATGGTCGAGGCCGTTGAGCGCAGGCCATGCGCTGTCACTTCATCCTTGGTGAACCCCATACGCCGGAATGCCGCGTTGATTGTATTCTCGCTCATGGGACGTTGACGCGTATGGAACGCCGGGAAGATGTAGCCCTTGCTGCCGGTAATTGGTTTGAGCTCTCGCAACAGGTCCAACACTTGGCGTGATAGCGGCACCACATGGGCCCGCCGCGCCTTCATCTTGCCTTCCGGTATTGTCCAGGTGGCCTTGTCCCAATCGATCTCGTTCCACTCGCCGTGGCGAAGCTCACCGGGTCGCACAAAGACATGGGGTGCGATCTTCAGCGCGAACTTCGTCGCCGGGTAACATTCGAAATCATCGATGGCGCGAAGGAGCCCGCCCAACTTCTCGGGTTCGAGGATCGCCGCGTAGTGTCGTGCTCTAGGCGTGACCAGTGCGCCCTGCAGGATCGACGTTGGATCGGCTTGGCACTGGCCAAGCGCGGCTCCATACCGGAACACCCGGCTTGCGAAGGATCGGCATTTCTTCGCGGTTTCGAGATTGCCTTTGGCTTCGAGTTTCTTGAGCGCCGCCAGCATCAACTGCGGATCGACATCGTTGATTGGCATATTGCCGATTGCGGGCTTGAGCAGTTCGAGGAACCAGCGCGCCTTGCGCAGCGTGGCTTCCGCCCTGCCTTCGGGCGCCATCTTCTCGTCGATGTACTTGTTAGCGATGACCTCGAAGGTGTTTTCCGCACCTAGCTTGATCCTGGCCTTCTTCCGCTTCCGCTCCAGCATCGGATCAATGCCATCGGAAACCTTGAGCCGTGCCCGGTCGCGAAGCTGGCGCGCCTGCGACAAGCTGATCTCTGGGAACGCGCCGATGGGCAGCTTCTTTTCCTTCCCGCCGAAGCGGTACTTGAAATACCAAAGCTTGGAGCCGTTTGGCTTCACCAGAAGCAGCAGCCCCCGCGAATCGTATTTCTTGTACGACCTGTCGGCAGCCCGGAAGCCTTTGATTTCCTGCACATTGAGGCTCATTTGGGGGCCTCACTTTTTTGGAAGTTGGGGCCTTTTGAGCTGGAGCCCCCAGCCGGGGCCCCCACAGACGTTGGAACAAAGCGGAACAAAACAAGACCTCGCTTTCTGCGCTAGAGGTCAAGAATGGCAGAATTCCGCCATTTCTGCAATGTTTTGGAACGTTCTGATGAGAACAAATGGTGCCCAGAAGAGGACTCGAACCTCCACGCCCTTGCGAGCGCCGCCACCTGAAGACGGTGCGTCTACCAATTCCGCCATCTGGGCACGGGCGGGGTGCCGCATTGCGATCCCCGCTAGGTAGGAGCGCGCCACTACGGGCTGGCCGGGAGCTTGTCAACGCCCTTCGCTCAGGAAATGTGATTTGTTTTTCACTTCCTGCGCGAATGGTCGGACAAACAAGAGCGTTTGGCCGGTTGCTCCGGCGTGGGGCTTATGCCAATGGCAAAAATCATGCGTAGCGACGCGGGCTCTCCCAGTTTCCCGCGCGGTATTCGAAGGACGAAAAACCTGACCATGAGCCAACGCCCCACCGATTCTCTTGCCGGTAAGATCGTGACCGTCCTTGGCGGCAGCGGATTTGTCGGCCGTCACCTCGCCCAGGAACTGCTGAGCCGCGGAGCGCGCCTGCGCATTGCCAGCCGCAATCCGCAAAAGGCCTATGCGATCAAGCCGCTCGGCAACCTCGGCCAGGTGCAGTTCGCCCGCGTCGATGTAACCAAGCCCGATTCGCTGGCTGCCGTGCTGGCCGGTTCGGATGCGGTGGTGAATCTCGTCGGCGCCTTCTCCGGCAATCTCGATGCACTGCAGGGCAAGGGCGCCGGCGCAATCGCCGCTGCAGCCAAAGCCGCCGGCGCATCGGCATTCGTCCACATCTCGGCCATCGGCGGCAATGCCGATTCGGACGTCGACTATGCCCGCACCAAGGCCGAAGGCGAGGAAGCGGTCCGCGCGGAATTCCCCGGCGCGACGATCCTGCGTCCCTCGCTGCTGTTCGGCCCGGACGACAACTTCGTGATGATGTTCGGCCGCCTGATCGGCGCCTTCCCTGCCCTGCCCGTGTTCGGACCGGAAGCGAAGCTGCAACCACTGTTCGTGGACGACGCGGCCGAAGCCATCGCCAATGCCCTGGGCGACCCCGGCGCGCATGGCGGCAAGACTTACGAGATCGCCGGTCCCGAAGTCATCACCATGCTGGAACTCAACCAGCGCATCGCCAAGGCGGAAGGCCGCTCGCGCAGCTTCATCGCCCTGCCCGATTCGGTTTCCGAGCTGATCGCCTCTGCCACCGGCTGGCTGCCGGGCGCGCCGATCACCAGCGACCAGTTCAAGCTGCTCAAGGCCGGAAGCGTCGCCAGCGGCGACCTGCCGGGCATCGCCGAACTCGGCGTATCCCCGCGCCCGCTCGGCCTGTTCCTGGACCGCTGGGCCACCCAGTTCCGCAAGCACGGACGCTTCGGCGCCAAATCGGCTGCGTGATTGTCGAATAAGCCTGCCCCGGATGTGACTGGCTAGCGGCGCGGGCGGATGCCTGCGCCGCACTGGCCGTCAGGCCAGAGAATCACGCATCCACTTCGGCGTAGTGGCTTGGGGGCTGAATCACTTCCATGCGCTCGCTGAGCAGCGGGCGGAAGCTCGGGCGCGACTTCATCACGAGATACCAGCCGCGCGACTGCTCGTGGCTCGACCAGTCGATGCCGCCGAGATAATCGGCGACGGAAATCTGCGCGGCAGCGGTCAGGTCGGCCAGCGTCATCGTCGAACCGGCAAGCCAGGGCCGGTGATCGATCAGGAAATCGATGTAGTCGAGATAGTCGTGCGCCAGCTTCATCGCCTCGCGCAGCATCTTGGCATCGGGCGACTGGCGCAGCACCAGGCGTTTCTTCATCCGCTCATGCAACAGCGGACCGGAGACGTCGTTGAAGAAGCACTCGTCGAACATTGCGATCAGGCGCCGGATTTCCGCGCGCTGCTGCGCTGTGCCGCTGATGAGCGGATTACGGTCGACCGTCTCTTCGAAGTACTCGCAGATGGCGCGGCTGTCGGAGAGCACGATGTTGCGATCGGTTTCCTTGACCACCGGCGTGCGGCCAGCCGGGTTCATCGCGAAGAGGCGGTCTTCATTCTCCCAGGGGCGGGCTGACTGCAGTTCGTAGGCAATGCCTTTTTCCGCCATGAGCAGCCTCACCTTGCGGCTGAAGGGGCAGAGCGGAAACTGGAAGATGTGCCACATGGTCATCCCGAATGCCAAAGCAGCCGGGCAGCGTCCACCCGGCTTCGAATCGCCGTGACATGAACGCGTGGATAACTGCGCGACCGGGCCGATGTCGGCTATCCGGTGGCCTTGCCCCCGTTGCTCAGGATGATCTTGCGGGCGAGATCCTTCTGCCCCTCGGCGATGCGCGTATCGATCGAGACGAAGATCTTGCCCTGCCGGATCTGTCGCTCGATGTAGTTCGCTTCCCGGCCGTCGACATCGTGGTCGGTCAGCATGCGCGCCATGGCTCCGCCGGTCGCGCCGATGATCGCGCTGACGGCTGCGACCGACGAGAGCGAACTTGCGGCAATGGCACCGGCCGCGGCGACCAGCCCGACTCCCGGAATTGTGAGGATGGCAACGCCCAGCATCGCGCCCGCGAGACCGCCGCCGGCAGCAGCCGCGGCCACGCTGCGCTTCGAATGCCCCTGCACCCGGCTGCCCGGTTCATCTTCGAATTCACCCGCCCGCCACAGCAGGGAAATGGAATCTGCCGGAATTCCCGCATCCCGCAGATCGGCGACGACCCGCTCGGCATCGCGGCGGCGGTCGAAAAGTGCCGCGACAAGATGGCGCTTGGCCACCCCCAACTCGGCCCGCGCGCGGGCGAATGCCTGAGCGAATTCATCGCGATCCTGACTGGAGGCGAAAGTGGCCCGCAGGCCCGAGGAATGATGCAGCCGCGCAACGCTGGGCGAGACTTCGTCATGCGACAATGTCCGCAGGAGCATCTCGATGCTCGAGCGCTGCATCTTCTGATCGGTGCCGCGATTGATCCATTCCAGTAGCAGAGGCTTGGGATGATCGGCTCTGAGATAGTTGAGAACGGCCAGTTCTTCGGCCTTGATCACGAACGCTGGGTCGAGATCAATTTTAACATCCTGTCCCATTCGATACGCATTACAATATCCTGCAGGTCAATTACCACAGTGCAATATCCACTGTCCCCGTCTTGGACAGCGAGAAATGAACAGGTAAATCCAACTTGAGCGCATGCGAGTTGCGACCGGATCGCAACTTTTGCGATACTTCGCAAAAATTCAGGCCGTTACTTCCCGCCACTGCCCCGAAGCAAGACCATCGAGCGTCCAGTCGCCGATCTGCCAGCGCACCAGCCGTAAGGTGGGATGTCCGACAGTCGCCGTCATCCGCCGCACCTGGCGATTGCGACCTTCGCGAATCGTCAGGCGCAGCCAGCGATCGGGTACCGTCTTGCGAAACCGCACGGGCGGATTGCGCGGCCAGAGGTCGGGCTCGTCGATCAGTTCGACTTGCGCCGGCCGGGTCATGCCGTCCTTGAGCGTCACGCCCTTGCGCAGACGCTCGAGGCTTGCCTCGTCCGGCTCACCCTCGACCTGCACAAGGTAGGTCTTGGCCAGCTTGAACTTCGGATCGGCAATGCGCGCCTGCAGGCGGCCATCGTCGGTCAGCAGCAGCAGCCCTTCGCTGTCGCGGTCCAGCCGCCCCGCCGGATAGACGCCCGGCACGTCGATGAAATCGGACAATGTTGCGCGCGGCGTGGGCGACCGCAGGTCGGTGAACTGCGAGAGGACATCAAAGGGCTTGTTGAAGAGGATCAGGCGCGCCACGGCATCAGGCCCTTTCGGTTGCAGGGCGGTCACCCGCCTTGGCCATGGCAAGGGCCCCGGCAAGAAGGACCATGCCGATCACGTCGACCGGCGTCAGCAATTCCCCGAAGGCGAGCCAGCCGATCGTGGCGGAGATCGCGGGCTGGGTCAGCAGCGCAAGGCCGATCACCAGCGGCGGGAAGTGGCGCAGCGAATAGACGAGGAAGCCCTGCCCGATAAGCTGACTGGTAAAGGCGAGCGCGATCAGGGGCGTCCAGTTGCCCGGCACGATCTGCTCGCCCAGCAGCCACGCGATCAGCAGCATCAGCGGCACGCTGGCGAACATCGAATTGAACAGCAGCGAATATTGCCCCAGCCGCCCGCGCACCGAATTGAGCATCAGGATGTAGACGGCATAGAAGAAGCCCGCGAGCAGGCAGAACAGGTCGCCCACGAAGTTCGCGTGGCTGATCTCCAGCGAGCCGCCCATCAGCAGTCCGGCGCCGGTCAACGCCGACGTGATCGCCGCCAGTTCCAGCAGGCGCGGACGCCGCCGGGCCGCGATCAGGCCCCAGGCCATCAGGATCACGCTGCCGCCGTTGCCGAACAGCGAGGCATTGCCCAGCTTGGTCCTTACGATGCCGACGTGCCACGCGGCCAGGTCCAGCGCGAAGGCCACGCCCGCCCCCAGCACGATCAACAGGGCCATGCCACCCACCCGGCGCTGCACGGCCGGTTCACGCAGGCTGAGCAGAAACACGAAGGGCATGGCAATCATCAGCCGCCAGTACCCTGCCGCGACCGGCCCCGTATCGGCAAGCCGGACCAGCCACGGCCCCAGCGCCAGCCCACAATTGGCAAGCAGCAGTGCCGCGACGTGCCGCGCCGTCCAGTCGTGACCGGGACGGTGCTGTGGCATGGGAGATGTATCGGTGGTGGCCATCGTCGCGCCCTAGCGGTGCACAGGCCCCGCCGTACATGGCAAAAATTGCATCCGTCCATGCGCCTGCACAGGGAACAGGCAGCGCGCTCACGCTCTATTGCCTGCGGAGGGTTCTTCACGATGCTCGCAACGCTGCGCTCAAACTGGCTGTCGGTCCGGGCAAGCTACTGGTTCTACCCCGCCCTTTTCGCACTGGGCGGGCTGCTGCTGGCACTCGTCCTCGTCCACCTCGACCGCATTGGCGCGAGTCGCTGGCTCAGCGAGACGAACTGGATCATTCCGGCTCGCCCCGAAGGCGCCAACAATATCCTGACGGTCCTGTCCGGCTCTATGATCGGCGTTGCCTCCACCGTCTTCTCGATCACGATCGCGGCGGTCGCCTATGCCAGCGGCACATACGGCCCACGCCTGCTGACCAATTTCATGGAAGACAAGGGCAACCAGCTCAGCCTCGCCACGTTCATCGGCACGTTCGTCTATGCAATCACCGTGCTGCGCGCCGTGCGCTCGCAGGACGAGGCTGCCGTCGGCGCAGTGCCCCCCGCAGCGATGTCGAGTGCCGGCTTCGTGCCGCAGCTCTCGCTGCTGGTCGCTTTCGCGATGATGATCGTGGCGGTGGCGGTCCTGGTCTATTTCCTCCACCACATCCCCGCGAGCATCCGCATCAACACCGTGCTGCAGAACATCGGCGAGCGGCTGCTGCGCGAGATCGACGGGCGCTTTGAGGAATGCGGCGACAGGGATCCGCCGGTACGCCCCCTGCCCTCGGGCACCCCGGTTCCGGCAAGCGAAAGCGGATACGTGCGCCTGATCGAGTTCACGACGCTGGTGGAACTGGCCCGCAAACATGAACTGCTCCTCGCCCTCAAGGTGCGGCCCGGGGACTTCGTCTATCCCGGCGTCCCGCTGGTGCTGGCAGGTGAACGGCAGTTGCCCGATCACCTGGCCCGCTCGGTGCGCGAGGCATTCGCCATCGGCGGCTCGCGCACGTCCGAGCAGGACCTCGAGTTCTCGATCGACGAACTGGTGGAAATCGCCCTGCGCGCGCTTTCACCCGGCATCAACGATCCCTTCACCGCCATCACCGCGATTCACTGGCTCGGCGCCGCCACGGCCGAAATCGGGCGACGGCGCCTGGACATGGAGAAATGGAACCGGGGCGATCCGGATTGCCCGGTCTTCCCGCCGACGAGCGACTTCGCCCATTTCCTCCAGCGCGGCTTTGTGGCCGCGCGCAATGCCGTTGCCAGCAATCGCCTGACGGCCCTTGTCGCGCTGGACGCCCTGGCGACGGCCGCGCGGCAGGTGCTGGGTTCCCACCGGCGCAGGCTGCTGGTCCGCGAGGCCGGCATGCTTGCCGACCTCGCAATCACCATGCTTCCCGATCCGGACGCCGACGAGATCCGCCGCCGTCACGCGGCGATCCTCGCCGAACTGGACGAGGCCGCCTAGGCCGTCTGTTCCTCGCCCCGGGTCTTCCACAAGGACCAGACCACACCGCCCGCGATCAACGCCACCGTGACGCCCAGACTGATGAGCGGCGGGAACTTGGCGCCGCCCAGCAGGAAGTCGGACACGAAGATCTTGCCGCCGATGAACACCAGCACGGCCGCCAGCGCATATTGCAGGTAGTGGAAGCGGTGCACCATCGCCGCCAGCGCGAAGTAGAGCGCGCGCAGGCCCAGAATAGCCATGATGTTCGAGGTATAGACGATAAAGGTGTCGGTCGTGATCGAGAAGATCGCCGGCACCGAGTCCACCGCGAAGACGAGGTCGGCAAGGTTGATGACCACAAGGGCCAGGAACAGCGGCGTCGCGGCCCATGCCACCTTGCCTGCCGCATCGGGCACCTTCACGAAGAAGTGCTCCGCGTGGTGCTCCTTGGTCACGCGCATGTGGGTGGAGATCCACCGTACCACCCGGTTCTTGCCGATGTCCGGCTCATGCTCTCCGGTGAAGAACATCTTCACACCGGTGAACACCAGGAAGGCGGCGAAGATGTACATGACCCAATAGGCAGAGGCGAGGATCGCCGCACCGCCCGCGATCATCAGGCCGCGCAGGACGATCACCGCAAGGATACCCCACAGGAGCGCGCGGTACTGGTATTTGGGCGCAATCGAAAAGAAGCCGAAGACGAGCGAAATGACGAAGACGTTATCGATCGAGAGGGCCTTCTCGATGAAGTAGCCGGTATAATACTCCATGCCTGCGGACGGCCCCTTCTGGAGCCAGACCCAGCCGCCGAAGACCATGGCGATGGCAATGTAGAAGACCGACAGCCTTAAAGACTCGGCAATGCCCATTTCCCGGTCTTCCTTGTGCAGGAAGCCGAGGTCGAAAGCGGTGAGCAGCAGAACGATGGCCACGAAGGCCAGCCAGAACCAGGCCGGCGTTCCCAGCCAGCTTGCAAAAAGGAATTCCATGAAAATGCGCCTGTCCTCTTGAGGAAAAAGGTGCGCCGGCGCGTGAATGGGGGGCTACGCGCCGGCGCTGGGATTACAGGCTCAATCGCCCGGCAATGGGGGGCAAATGCCGGCTGAGCCTGTCCCTTATCCGCGTCTTCATTCTCTTGAGGAGCGCGATCTCGTGCGGATCGGCAAACCGCCGCCCTTGTGCGAGGCGCAGCAGGGCATCGAGGCGCTGTTGGCGCTCCAGCAGGCGGAAAATGCGTTCGGTCATGTCATATCCCTATCGAACAGGTTGTAGGTTCGATCGGATGAGCCAATGCAAGGTTCCGAAGAGCCGGACCGTTGGGGATTCCTCAATCAGCGTTCCGGATCCTGCATCGGTTTCACCCGATGCGGTCCGACATCACGTGGCGCCTGTCCGGCAGAAACGATTGCGTTCCACACCAGCATGCGCCGCGCCAGAGGGGCCCGGCCCGCAGACCCCTTATTAAGACCGAATCGCTCAACTTTCAACATCAATCGGAGCAACTGCGGATAGCTGGCCAAGGATATGCCACGCCATTGCCCGTCCGACTGCGGCTTTCGGCGGTTTGCGCGATCTTAACCGGCGCGCCCTAGCAAGTGGCCATGCGCATGATCGCCCGACTCGCCGCCGCCGCGTCCGCCCTCGCCGCTTTGGCATTGCCCGCCGGTCCCTCGCTGGGGCAGACGGCGCCCTATAGCGTGGCCGAAACGGGCCGCAGCTACACCCGCCTGCAGGACGCGGTGGACGCCATCGGCAACGGCAAGGGCACCATCCTGTTCGCTTCGATGCGCTTTTCCGATTGCGCGGTGCAGACCCAGGGCGAGATCACCTACAAGGCGAAAGTGCCCGGTCAGTCCGTCCTCGATGGCGTTGCCTGCGAGGACAAGGCCGCGCTCGTTCTGCGCGGGCGCAGCGCCGCCGTCGAAGGCATGGTTTTCGCCAATATCCGCGTAGCCGACAAGAATGGCTCCGGCATCCGCCTCGAAGGCGGCAATCTCTCGGTAACGCAGAGCTGGTTCCGCGACAGCGAGCAAGGGCTGCTGGCCGGCGAAAATCCCCAAGGCACGATCGTCATCGACAAGTCCACCTTCACGCGCCTGGGCACGTGCGAAGGCGGCGGCGGTTGCGCCCATTCGATCTATGCCGGCAACTACGGCGCGCTCATCGTCACCCGCAGCCGCTTCGAGGCAGGGGCGGGCGGACATTACGCCAAGAGCCGCGCCCAGCGCGTTGCAATCCTCGATTGCAGCTTCGACGATTCGCGCGGGCGCGGGACCAACTACATGGTCGACCTGCCCGACGGCGCGACCGGCAAGATCGCCGACAACTGGTTCGTGCAGGGTCGCGACAAGGAAAACTATTCCGCCTTCATTGCGGTTGCTGCCGAACATCGCAATCACAGCTCGGAAGGGCTGGAGATCGAAGGCAACAATGCCCGATTCGCCCCGGGAATCGAGCGCAACAGCGCTTTCGTTGCCGACTGGTCCGGGGACAACCTGCGGCTGAGCGGGAATGTCCTGGGCCCCGGCCTCAAGCGTTACGAACGCCGCTGACCGACCAACCTCGGGGTTGCCAGCGCGCGTCATGAGCCTTAGCCGATAGCCATGACTTCGGGTCCGAGTCTCTTCCTGCGCATGCGCCTCTGGGCGGTGCTGCTGCTTGCCGCCATCGGCATGCAGGCGGCCGAACCCATTCGCGCGCCGCTCGAACGGGTCTCCGGATCGGCCTTCAGCGCCGCGACTCTCGACGTGGCGCTGGTCACTGCGCGCAAATCGGAAGCGGCGGCAACACAGGAACTGCCGGCACCGCCGATCACGCGCCTTGCGCCTGCCATGGCCATGCGCCCGGTGGCGGTCGCCGCCGGTCCGCGCCTGCGCCTGCTTCCCGAGGCCCGCGGTCCCCCGCCGCGCCAGCATCCTGCCCGACTACCTGATCTGCGCGGACCACCCGCCGCCTGAACTCGCACGCACCGGCGCCTGTCATGGCGCCTGACGCCAACGATTTCAGGAATGCTTCCACATGTCATTCGAAGATACCGGCGCGATCCGCGCTGACGAGCGTGCGCGCATCGTCAGCCTGCTGACGCGCTACCCCGATCTACCGGCCCCCGAGTTCGATGAACTCAAGACCTGGTTCGAGCGCGCCGCGACGCCGCTCGATCTCGGCCTGATCGCCGGCAACCCCGATGTTGCCGAGCAATACCGGGCCTTCCGCGAATCCCAGATCGACCGCTTCACCCAGCGCGACATCTGGAAGGCCGGAGCCTTTGCGGCGGCGATCTTCGCCGTGTTCGGCGGGATATACCTGCTGATGCCGCACTGACCCGGCAGGCCGGGGCGCGGGGCTTCCCCCCCAACCCCCAACCTCGCGTCCCGGCCGACCTTTCGACCTGGTCACTTCGTCTGCTGAGACGCGGAGTGGCTCGTCACGCCGCAATCGCGGCGCGCGCGCCATACGGAACGCGCTGTCAGAGAATATGCCCGGTACGGTCGCGCTTGGTCTGTAGATAGCGTTCGTTGTGCGGGTTGGGCGGAAGCCGGTGCGGCACGCGCTCGGCCACCGATACGCCCACGGCCTCCAGCGCCTCGACCTTGGCCGGGTTGTTCGTCATCAGCCGGATCTCGTGAACGCCGAGCAGGTCGAGCATGCGCGCGGCGACCGGGAAGTCCCGCGCCTCCGTTGGCAGGCCCAGCCGATTGTTGGCATCGACCGTGTCGAAGCCCTGGTCCTGCAGGCGATAGGCGCGCAGCTTGTTGATCAGACCGATCCCGCGCCCTTCCTGGCGCATGTAGAGCAGCACACCCCAGCCCCCGGCCCGCGCTTCCTCGGCCATGGCCCGAAGCGCGGCGTCCAGCTGCGGACCGCAATCGCACTTGAGGCTGCCGAGGATGTCGCCGGTCAGGCACTCGGAATGCAGCCGCACCAGCGGGGCGCGATCGCCGTCCTGTTCGCCGATCACCAGCGCGACATGCTCACGCAGGTCGTCGTAGGAACGGAACGCGACGATCTCCGCATCCTCGCAGGCCGCGACAGGCAGACGCGCACGCGAGGCGACGGCAAGGCGCGCGGTGTCCTTCCATGCATCCAGATCGGCAGGCGAAACGTCCTGCACGTCTCCGTCCATCGTCGGCGCCACGAGGAAGGCCGGAAGAATTCCGGCCAGGCGCGCGAGTTCCATGGCAGCGCGCGCGACTTCCATGTCATCGATGTGCTCGGCGGCGAAAGGCCCCTTCATCGGATGGACGAGGTCGAGCGCCGGGTCGGAGACCGCACGGGCCGTTTCGAGATCGAAAGGCTCGGCCGCGCGGATCATCACCGGAGCCTCGGGCACGGCTGCCTCGCGCTGGTTGGCCAGCTTGAGCGTGACGGCGCGTGCCGCCGAGATCAGCATGCGCGGCGCGGCGACGTCGGGGCCGAAACCGGTTTCGGCCGGCAGCAGCACCGGGCCGCCGCCGACCCTGATCGGCCAGCCGTGCCGCAACGCATCGAGCGCCAGCGCAACGCGGCGCGGCCCGCTCGCCGGGGTCGAGGCACCCGCCTCGCTCAGAGGTCGAACTCCGTGACCAGCGGCACGTGGTCGCTGGGCTGTTCCCACTTGCGCGTTTCCTCGACGAAACGGTGCGCCGTGGCCTGCCCGGCAAGGTCCGGCGAGGCCCACATGTGATCGAGGCGGCGGCCCTGGTCCTTGTTGCGCCAGTAGCTGCGGTAGGACCACCAGGAATAGTTGCGCTCCGGCGCCGGGATAAACTTGCGGCCAAGGTCGACCCAGCCATGCGCATCCCGGAAGCGGCCCAGCGTCTCCACCTCGATCGGGGTGTGGCTGACGACCTTGAGCAGCGCCTTGTGATCGTAGACGTCGCATTCGAGCGGGGCGATGTTGAAGTCGCCCACGATCAGAGTCGGGCGATCGATCTTGTCCGCCCAAGCCGTCATGCGGGCGAGGAAGTCCAGCTTTTGGCCGAACTTGGGATTGACCTCGCGGTCGGCCACGTCGCCGCCCGCCGGAATGTAGACGTTTTCGAGGATCAGGCCCTTGCCCTGCCCCTGCAGTTCCACGCCGACGTGGCGGGCCTCGCCGTTGTCCTGCCAGTCGTGGCGGCTGTATTCCGCGAACGGCACGCGGCTGACCGTGGCAACGCCATGGTAGCCCTTCTGACCGTGGATCGCGCGATGGGTGTAGCCCAGTCGCTCGAACATCTCGTGCGGGAAGAGGTGCTCGGCAACCTTGATCTCCTGCAGGCACAGGACATCGGGCGACTGTTCAGTCAGGAAGCGCTCGACCTGATCGATGCGAAGGCGGACAGAATTGATGTTCCAGGTGGCAATCTTGAGCATGTCAGGGGCTTTAGGTGCGCGCCGAGCGAATTGCCAGTGCCGCTTGCGATCCTCGCTGCAGTTCCAAAGGAAAACCCTCGACCCGGGGGCAGGGGGTCGAGGGTTCCATAAGCGTTCGTCACGCTAAGCCAGAAGCGCTCTTAAGGAGGCGCGGGCAACAGGGGGGAAACCCGCCTCGAGCCGCTCTGACAAGATCAATCTAGGATCGATTGGCTTGCTGCCAAGTGAACAGAATTAAGGAAAGTGTCGCAGTTTGTCGCAGGTGCCACACAATCAGCGACGAACCGGGGATTCCTATCGACGAGTGCGGCGGCGCGGATCGTTCCAGCGGAAGTCGTTATCCGTCACCGGCACGCCGTAGCGCTGGTTCTTGAGCTGGATCGTCGTGCGCTTGTTCTGCGAATCGAGCGCGACCCAGTAGGTCAGTTCCAGACCGCCCGGCGCCGACGGCTTGCGGGTGAAGATCAGGGTAATCACGCCGTACTCGGGGTGCTTGCTGTCGCGCACCTCGACGCTGACCACGTTGGGGTTGCCGGTGGGCCTGACCGTGCCGAACTTCGCCACGTCGCGGTTGGGATCGAGCAGCGCGCCGAGCGGACTGTTGCTGATCGGCCAGCGCTGGACCTGGTTGACGTCGTAGTCGATCATCGTGAGCGCCTTGCCGTCGCTCACGATCAGCATGTTGACGCTCTTTTCGTACTGGAAACGGATACGGCCCGGACGCTTGAGCGTCAGGGTGCCGGTCACCGACTGGCCCGTGCGATCGGTCTGCACGAAATCCGCGCGCATCGTCGAGATGCCGCGCAGGGCCGTCACCGCCTCGTTCAGCTGGGCGCTTTCGGCGTTCGTGGCGGCAAGCGCCACTTCACCGGGAACGAGGGCTGGAACGGCAAGCGCGGCCAAAGCGGCCGCGCCAACACAGGATCGAAAGGTCATTCGCATTCGTTTCATGGCTATGTCCCTAGGTACACAGCCTTGAACCGACCGTGAACCTTACTTGATCTTGGCTTCCTTGAACTCGACGTGCTTGCGCACGACGGGGTCGTACTTGCGAAAGCTCATCTTCTCGGTCGTGTTCCGCGGATTCTTCTTGGTGACGTAGAAAAATCCAGTGTCGGCGGTGGAAACCAGCCGGATCTTGACAGTTGCGGGCTTCGCCATGGCGTTTTCCTGTAATCTCTGCGTTTCAGCCGCCCTGGCGGCCGGCATGTCCGTTGAAAACAATCGAGGACGGTCAGCAAGGACCGCCCCTCAAGGCTGCGGCCCATGCTTCAGCGTCGGCGCAAAGTCAAGTCGCCCGAGGCCTTTCAGTCCTCCGGAAAGGGCCGGATCGGCTCAAGAACGTCGAATTTCTCTTTCAGCGGCTTGTGATCGAGCGGTTCCATCTCCAGCGACGCCGGATCGACGCGGGTATCCGGCAGCCGATCGAGCAAGTCGCGAATCAGGGTGAGTCGACCCCGGTGCTGGTCGTTGAAGTCCACCAGCGTCCAGGGTGCATGGCGCGTATGGGTCGCCTTGAGCATCTGCGCCCGCGCCTTCGTATAGTCCTCGTACTTGAGCCGGGCGGCCAGATCGACGGGCGAAAGCTTCCAGCGCTTGAGCGGATCCTCGAGACGTTCGAACAGGCGCTCCTCCTGCTGCTCCTGATCGCAGGCCAGCCAGTACTTGAACAGGAGGATGCCGTCCTCGACCAGCATCCTTTCGAAGTCGGGGGCATCGCGCAGGAAAGCCTGGACCTGCGGCTCGGTCGCATAGCCCATGACTTTCTCCACCCCGGCGCGGTTGTACCAGCTGCGGTCGAACAGGACGATTTCGCCCCGGGCCGGCAAGTGCGGGACGTAGCGCTGGAAATACCACTGGCCCTGCTCTCGCTCACTGGGCGCGGACAGGGCGATAACGTGGACCTGCCGGGGATTGAGCTTGGCGGCGATGGCGTTGATCGCCCCGCCCTTCCCTGCCGTATCCCGGCCTTCGAACAGGACCAGGATGCGCGCGCCGGTAGCGGCGGCCCAGCGGGCCATGCCGACCAGTTCCTCTTCCATGGGCTCGAGCAGCTTGTCGTAGGCCTTGCGGCCCAGCTTGTCCTTCTGCTTCTTGCCCATGTCAGATCATTCCCGTTCCAGCATGGCCTGTGGCGATGCGGCCTATGTCAGCAGGTAAAGTGCCAGAGAACCGGCGGCGATGCGATACCACGCGAACGGCGAGAAACCCGAGCGGCTGACGAAAGCCATGAACGCCTTGATCACCACCAGCGCGACCACGAAGGACACGACGAAGCCCACCGCGATCTCGCCCCAGCCGACAGGACCGGCACCTGCCATGAGCTGCTCGCGCGCGCCCAGCAGTTCCAGCGTGGTGGCGCCCATCATCGTGGGCACCGCAAGGAAGAAGCTGAACTCGGCAGCGGTGCGGCGCTCCACACCCATCGCCAGTGCGCCCATGATCGTCGCGCCCGAACGGCTGACACCGGGCACCATGGCCAGGCACTGGGCGAGGCCAATGCCCATGCAGGTCTTCATCGAAAGCTCGGACACGCCGGTCAGCGGCCCCTGCCTGGCCACCTTCTCGATGATGAGAATGGCGATGCCGCCGACGATCAGCGCCCAGCCTACGACGCTCGGCTGACCCAGCAGCCCCTCGATCCAGTCCTTGAGCAGCAGCCCGAGCACCGCCGAGGGCAGGAAGGCCAGCAGGACGTTGCGCACGAAGCGGATCGACACGGGCTCAAGCTTGAGCAGGCCCATGCCCACGGCCCAGAACGTGCGCCAGAACTGCACGATCACGGCCAGGATCGCGCCCAGCTGGATGACGATGTTGAAGGTCGCCCATTGGGCGGCATCGTATCCGAACAGTTCGGTAGCAAGGATGAGATGGCCGGTCGACGAGACCGGCAGAAACTCGGTGAGTCCCTCGACGATGCCAAGGAGAATTGCGGTAAGGGTCAGGTCCATCGCGGCGCAACCAAGCCGCAGCGCCCGGGCAAGTCAAGGCGGCACCCGCTGCAATGCAAAATAGTCAGGTCGAAAAACGGGATGACCTGCTGATCCCCCGCGCAAAAATGCCCGGGACAGGACCTGCCCCGGGCACCGAAATCACCAGATCCGCACGCGTTGGTCGGGCGGGAGGTAGAGCTTGTCGCCCGGCTTGACGTCGAAGGCCTTGTACCATTCGTCGAAATTCCGGACGATGCCGTTGATCCGATAATGCGGCGGCGAGTGCGGGTCGGTCATCAGGTACTGGCGCGCCTGCTCCTCGCGCACCTTCGAACGCCACACCTGCGCCCAGGCCATGAAGAAGCGCTGGTCGCCGGTATAGCCGTCGATCACCGGAGCTTCCTTGCCGTTCAGCGAAAGCCTGTAGGCGCGGTAGGCAAGGCTGAGGCCGCCCAGATCGCCGATGTTCTCGCCCATTGTCAGCTTGCCGTTCACGCAGGTCTTGCCGTCGTCGTAGGGACAGAAGGCATTGTACTGCGCTTCGAGCTTGTCCTGCAGCTTCTGGAAATTGGCCTTGTCCGCAGCCGTCCACCAGTCGCGCAGGTTGCCCGTGCCGTCCGACTTGGCACCCTGGTCGTCGAAGCCATGGCCCATCTCGTGGCCGATCACGCCGCCGATCGCGCCGTAATTGACCGCAGGGTCGGCCGAGAGATTGAAGAACGGCGGCTGCAGGATCGCGGCCGGGAAGACGATCTCGTTGAAGGGCGGATTGTAGTAGGCGTTGACCGTCTCGGGCAGCATGAACCATTCGGCGCGATCGACCGCCTTGCCGATACGGTTCATGTCGTAGTCGTTCTGCCACTTGCCCGCGGCCATCATGTTGCCCAGCGGATCGTTCCCCGTGAAAGTCAGGCCCTCGTATTCCTTGAAGGTAGCGGGCGCACCGATCTTGGGCGTGAAGGCATCGAGCTTGGCCTCGGCTTCCTTGCGGGTCGCCGCGCCCATCCACGACAGGTCGCTCAGGTTGAGCGCCATCGCCTTGCGCAGATTGGCGACGAGATCCTCCATTGCCGCCTTGTTCTCGGGCGGATAGTACTTTTCGGCGTAGATCTTGCCGAGCAGTTCGCCGGCCATCCCCTCGACGGCGCTGATGCCGCGTTTCCAGCGGGGACGCTGTTCGGGCTGGCCGGTCAGCGTCTTGCCGTAAAAGTCGAAAGTCGCATCGTCGATGTCGCTGGGCAGTACCGAAGCGTGGTCGCGCAGGAAGTGCGCCGCCAGCCAGGCCTGCCAGACCGCGACGGGCACTTCGTCGACCAGCTTGATCGCGGCCGGGAGCCCGCCTCCGAAGAGGGTCTGGGCCTTGGCCGCGTCGATCTTGGCTTCCTTGAGCTCCTCGGCCGTCGGCGGAATCTCCGAAGCGATGACGTAGCTCGCCTTGCCCGCGCCCACGGTATCCATGAAGGTCCGCACGAGGCCGGCGGAGCCGAACGCCTCGAAATCGCTCATCGACAGCTTGTTGTAGGTGAGGTCGCGGTTGCGCGCGGCGGCGCGGTCCCAGTCGGCCTGGGCGATGCGCATTTCCAGCGACATGACCGCCTTGGCCGCCGAAGCCGGATCGGCGTAGCCCGCCTTGCCAAGCACGAAAGTCAGGTAATCGAGATACTTGGCACGGATTTCCTGCGACCGCGCATCGTCCTTGAGGTAATAGTCGCGGTCAGGCAGGCCAAGGCCGGTGATGGCGGCCTGCAGCGCGTAGACATCGCTCTGTTTGGGGTCGGCATCGACATAGACGCCCAGCGGCGATGCATAGCCCGGCGAGGCGAAGAGCTTCATCAGGTCGGTCGGCGTCTTCGCCGCGAAGATCGCATCGAGATAGGGACGCGCCGGCTTGAGCCCGGCCGCGTTGATCGCGTCGGTATCCATGAACGCCGAATAGGCGGCCGCGACTCGCGCGGCGTCGGTTCCCGGCGCCGGCTTGGATGCCAGAAGATCATCCATGATGCCGTGAAGGCGCTGGGTTGAGAGTTCCCGCAATTCGTCGAACGAACCCCAGCGGGTGCGGTCGGAAGGCAGTTCGGTGGTCTCGATCCATTTGCCGTTCACGAACGTGTCGAAGTCGTCGCCCGGCTTGACGTCCTTTTCCATCCACTGGGTCTGGACCCCGAAATCGCCCCAATCGGCGGTTGCCGGATTGTCGGCCGCAATCAGCGGGGAGGCGGAAAGACTGAATACGAAAGCTGAAATGGCGGCGCTCGACGCAAGCGCCCTGCCGAGAATTCGAGGCATGCCTGATCCTTTTTCGGATTGTTCGACACGAGACTGAACGAGTCCGGATGACCCGCCAATGAAGCGCAACATAATTTCCTTGTTGCGCAATTCCAGTCTTTTAGGCGTCCTGCGGCGAGCGTTGGTCGGGGCGCATGTCGAATTGCAGCGATGCCAACCGCGCGTAAAGCCCGCCCGCAGCCGAGAGCGTGTCGTGCGTGCCCTGCTCGACGATGCGCCCGTCATCCATGACGATGATGCGGTCGGCCTGCCTTACCGTCGCAAGGCGGTGCGCGATCACGAGCGTCGTGCGGCTCTTCATCAGGCGGTCGAGCGCGTCCTGCACCAGTCGCTCGCTTTCGGCGTCGAGCGCGCTGGTCGCCTCGTCGAGCAGGAGGATCGGCGCCTCGCGCAGCAGCGCGCGGGCAATCGCGATGCGCTGGCGCTGGCCACCGGACAGGCGGGCGCCGTCTTCACCGAGGAAGGTGTCGAGGCCCTGTGGAAGGTCCTTCAGGAACTGCTCGGCATTGGCGGCGCGCGCGGCCTGCCAGATCGCCTCGTCGTCCGCAGTCCAATTGCCGTAACGCAGATTGTCGCGTGCGCTGGCGGCAAACAGTACGCCCTCCTGCGGCACGAGCGCGATGCGCTGGCGGATTTCGGCGGGATCGGCCGATGTCAGCGGCACGCCGTCGATCTTGATGGACCCGCTCTGCGGATCGTAGAACCGCTCGGCCAGCTGGAACAGGGTCGACTTGCCCGCCCCCGAAGGGCCGACGATCGCCACGGTTTCGCCGGGATCGACGGTCAGGCTGAAATCCTTGAGCGCCGCCAGTTCGGGGCGGGTGGGATAGCGGAACGTCACGCTCTCGAAGGCGAGCTTGCCGCGCGCCGGACTGGGCATCGCCTGCGGCCGCGCCGGAGGCGAGATCGCCGGACGCTCGCCCAGCAGTTCGGCCAGACGGCTGGCCGCGCCCGCACCGCGCACGAGATCGCCATAGACTTCGGTCAGCGATCCGAAGGCGCCCGCTACGATGCCTGCCGTAACCACGAATGCCGCGATCGTGCCACCGGTGATCGTGCCTTCCGCAACGCCGACCGCGCCGCGCCACATGATGACGGTGATCGAACCGAAGATGAGGAACATGATGACCGCGGTCATGATCGCGCGGATGGTGATGCGCCGCTTGCCGGTCTCGAAAGTGCGCTCGACCGCCTCGCCGAAGCGGCCCATCTCGCGGCCTTCCTGATTGAAGGCCTGCACCACGCGCAGGGCGCCGAAGACTTCCGAGGTCATCGCGCCGATGTCGGCCACGCGGTCCTGGCTGGTGCGCGAGACCGCCCGCAGCCTCCTGCCGAATGTCGCAATCGGCAAGATCACGAGCGGAATCGCGACGATCAGGCCGATCGTGAGCGTCGGGGCCAGGGCAAAGAGGTAGGCCACGCCGCCGATCGCCATGATCGCGTTACGCAAGGCGACCGAGACGGTCGTGCCGACGATCTGCTCGATGATCGCGGTGTCCGCGGTCATGCGCGAGGCGATTTCCTTGGGACTGTTTTCCTCGAAGAAACTGGGCGAAAGCGACAGCAGGTGGCGCTGGACGCGCAGGCGAATGTCGGCAACGACTCGCTCACCCAGCCAGGAAACGCTGTAGAAACGGATCGCCGTGGCAACGGCCAGAACGGCAACGATGCACAGCAGGGCGATGAACCACTTGCGGATCGCCGTCGGGTCTGCGCCTTCGGCGAAGCCCTGGTCGATTATCTGGCGGAACCCGTAAGGAATCGCGAGGGTAGAGGTCGCCGTGGTGATCAGCGCACAACCGGCAATCGCCATGCGTCCGGGATAGTGGAACAGCTCGCGCCAAACCATGCGCAGCGGCCCCAGACTCTTGCGACGCGGCGATTCCTCGCCTGTCGTCGAGGCTTCACTCTGCGGCGTTAGGGTCTGGCCCGGATTGGCGTCCATGCGCGGCCCCTTACCGCGTTGAGACGCTAAGGGAAAGGCCCGAGTCCCGGGCAAGGCTGCAGGTGCCCACAGGGTCGTACAATTGCTATGCAAAAGACTGAAAATGGAAATGCCGCATTGCACAACAATCGATTCATCCCCAGAATGAAGGGAATCGTCAGGACGGCTGCGTGCGGCGGCCAGGAGATGAACCTTGCTTTACAACATGTATGAATTGCAGCGCACCATGCTTGGTGGCGCAGCGGCTTGGGCTTCGGTCGGTGCCGAAATGCTCACGAACCCGAGCCTTCCCATCGGGTATTCCGGTTTCGGACCGATCATGGCTTCGGCGCTCGAAGTCTTCGCCCACGCGGCATCCCCGCGCGGCAAGCCCGAATTCGACATCGAGACCGTGTCGATCGGCGATGCCACCTACCCCGTCACCGAGGCGATCGTGCTCCACCGCCCCTTCGGCAACCTGCTGCGCTTCGATCACCCGGGCCTGCCCGAAAACGCGCCCAGGCTGCTGATCGTCGCTCCGATGAGCGGCCACTACGCAACTCTCCTGCGCGGGACTGTCGCCCGCATGCTGGAAACGTGCGAGGTCTACATCACCGATTGGGCCGACGCGAAGCTGGTGCCGGCCTCCGCCGGCCGCTTCGATCTCGACGACTACATCGACTACCTTGTCGATTTCCTCCACCACATCGGCCCGGGCACGCACATGCTGGCCGTGTGCCAACCGTCGGTTCCGGCATACGCTGCAGCAGCCATCATGGGCGCCAAGAAGGACCCCTGCCGTCCCGCGACGCTGACGATGATGGGCGGCCCGATCGACACCCGCGAGGCGCCCACCAGCGTCAACGACGTCGCGATGCAGCAGCCGCTTTCATGGTTCGAACACAATGTCATTGCCGAAGTCCCGCTGACCTATCCGGGCAGCGGCCGCCGCGTCTATCCGGGCTTCCTGCAGCTTACCGGTTTCATGGCGATGAACCTGGGCAGCCACATGATGAGCCATTACGGCATGTTCAAGCACCTCGTCGAAGGCGACGGGGAAAGCGCGGCTGCCACCAAGGCCTTCTATGACGAGTACCGCTCGGTCTGCGACATGACCGCAGACTTCTACCTGCAGACGGTCGAGCACGTGTTCCAGAGGCATTCGCTGCCCAAGGGCGAATTCGTCCACCGCGGCGAGCGGATCGACCTGGGTGGCATCCGCGATACCGCGCTGCTCGCAGTCGAAGGCGAGAATGACGACATTTCCGGCATCGGCCAGACCAGGGCCGCCCTGCACCTTGCAACGCACCTGCCGGAAGAGCGCAAGAAGTACTACCTCGCCGAAGACGTGGGCCACTACGGCATCTTCAACGGCAGCAAGTGGCGCAACCGGATTGCGCCGGTCCTGGAAGACTGGATCAGGCAGCACCAGAAAACCGCGCTCAAGGTGGTCGCCTGAAGCGGCCCGCAGGCACCTCTGGCCCGTGAACCGGCGCGCCGGCCTGCCCCGACCGCAGGCCGGCAAGCTGCGGACCTGACTGGAAGTTGCTGCGGGAAAGCGCTATATTAACCCGATGGATTGGAATGTCGGACGGCGAACGGTTCTCAAGGGTGCAATTGCGGCGGGCGCCGGAATTGTCTTGCCCGGTCGCTCACTGGCGGTCGACGCTTCCGCCTCCAGCCTGACTCCCTACGAACGCAAGATCATGGACGTCGCTGCCCGCCAGGCGGAGCGCGTCGGCAACAAGGTCTGGCGTACCGATCTGGTCGGGGTTGCCGATTTCGCCCAGCCCTCGTGGAAACCGCGCCTGCATTTCGCCAATATCGAGACCGGAACCGTCCGCAGCTTCCTGCTCGCACACGGCAGGGGGTCCGATCCGGAGCACAGCGGCTGGCTGCAGCGCTTTTCCAACACGCCAGGCTCCGAAGCCACCTCGCGCGGGGCCTTCCTCACCTGCGAATGGTACAAGGGCAAGTACGGCACCTCGATCCGCCTCGTCGGGCTGGACGAGGACAATTCGATGGCCCTTCAGCGCGCCATCGTCATGCATCCGGCCTGGTACGTCGACCAGACGATGATCGAAAAGTGGGGCAAGCTCGGCCGCAGCGAAGGCTGTTTCGCCATGAGCAATTCGAACTTCAACGAAGCGCTCTGGCACCTTTCGGGCGGACGCCTGCTCTACGCCGACCGGATCGGCGAAGACGAAACCTGGGCGGCTTCCCCGCAAATTTCCGAGCCTGAAGGTTAATCCCTGCAACGCGGGAGCAACCTGCCTCCCCGGCGCGCATCCCGGCACCTGCATTGCAATGCGCTTCGCCGGACCGTACGTCCGCGCCACTGACCGGAGCAGACCACAGATCGATGGACGGGCAAATCGATAACGCTGACTGGCCGCTTTTCGGGTGGGTCGACGATGTGCGTCCCGCTCTGGCGGAGGCAGCGACTGCCGGTCGCCCTGCCGTGCTGGCCACCCTGTACCGCGTCGAAGGCAGCGCCCCGCGCGGTCCCGGCGCGCAGATGGTATTCGACGGTTCTGCCGCGAGCGGCTATTTCTCGGGAGACTGCATCGAAGGCGACGTCGCCAGCCACGCCGCGCGCGTTCTGGCCGACGGCGAGCCGCGACACCTGCACTACGGCGCCGGCAGCCCGTGGATCGACATTCGCCTGCGCTGCGGCGGCGCGCTTCACATCTTGCTCGAGCGCATCCAGCCAGACGACAAAGCCCTGCGCGAACTGCTGCGCCATGCGGCCGAACGTCGGCCCTGCCAGTGGCACAGCGACGGGACGGTGCGCCGTGTCTCGGCGCAGCCCGGGGCGCTGCTGAGCCTGACGGACCGGCCCTTCTCGCTTTCCCGCCGCTACGATCCGCCCCGCAGGCTGATCGTTTCCGGGGGCGATCCCGGCGCCTTGGCGGCGGCGCAGCTCGGCGCCCTTGCCCAGTTCGAAACCTACCTTGTGCGTCCGGACGGCCCTTCCTCCCCGCCACCGTTTCCGGTCTCCGGATACCTGCGGGAAACGCCGACCCAGGCGCTCGAGCGCCTCGGCGTCGATCGCTGGACGGCATACCTTGGTGCCACGCACGAGGATCACCACGATCTGGGCGGATGCCTCGCGGCCCTGCGCGGCCAGGCAGGCTATGTCGGCATGATCGGTGCGAAGTCGCGCGCGGCCGGACGCATGGCCGCTCTCGAAGCTGCCGGAGCGACGCCGCAGGAACTGGACGCCCTGCACCTATCGCCGGGCATCACCGGCCTCGGCAAATCGCCGTGGGAAGTCGCCACCGGCATCATCGCCGAGATCATGCAGGCGCTCAATCCGGCCAAAGAGCGCGCATGACGCGCGTCGCGCTGGTCCTCGCGGCCGGATCGGCGACGCGCTTCGGCAGCGACAAGCTCTCCGCGACGTTGAATGGCGAACCGCTGCTGTTCCATGCCATCCGCGCCGCGCGCGCCGCGCCGGTCAGCCGCGTCATCGTCGTCGCCCGCCCCGGCCTCGAAATCGGGGACTGGCAAGGTTCGCCATCCGTTGACGTCGTGCGCATCGCCAGCGAGGCCCTTTCGCAGTCCTTGCAGGCAGGCATCGCTGCCGCCGCGAGAGCCGAGGGGGCCTACGTCTTCCTTGGCGACATGCCGCACATCCCGCACCATATCGCCAGCCATCTCGCCCGCGCGATCGGCGATGGCTTTGCCGCCATGCCATGCGAGGGCGGTCACCCCGGCCATCCTGTGCTGCTATCCGCCCGCGCCTATCCGGCGATTGCCGGGCTCACGGGCGATCAGGGCGCGGGCAGACTGCTGCGTCAGCGCTCGGACGTTGTCTTCGTCGATTGCACGGACCCGGCGATCCACGCCGATGTCGACGTGCCTGCAGACCTGGCGCAGTTGAGAGGAAACCAGCCGGGCTAAGCGGCGTCAGGCCTGCCCGGTGGCATTGGACAGCAGCGCGGGATCGATGCCCTCGGCTTGCCAGGTCGCGTTCCAGCGATCTTCCACGGGCGTGTCGAACAGCACTTCGGGATGCGGATCGGCCGCGTACCAGCCGTGATGGCGCATTTCCCCTTCCAGCTGCCCGGCGCCCCAGCCTGCATAGCCAAGCGCCATCAGCCAGCGGCTCGGCCCGCGCCCTTCGGCAATGGCGCGCAGCACTTCCATCGAGGCGGAGAGGGCACAGAGCGGCTGCACCGCGATCGTATCTGATCCGCCCCAGTCGGTGGAATGGAGCACGAAACCGCGCCCCGGCTCGACCGGTCCGCCGTTGCAGACTGCACGGTCGGGCGCATCGCCGGGATCGATGCCGAGTTCGCCAAGGACATCATGGAACGTCACGCCTTCGCGGACCTGACCGATGCCGATGCCCAACGCCCCATTCTCGTCATGCACGCACATCACGTTGACCGAGCGCTCAAAACGGGGATCGAACATGCCCGGCATGGCCAGCAGGATCCGGCCGGAAAGATATTGTTCTTCAGTCACTCGGCAATTCTACGCCCTTGGGCAGGCCCGGCAAGCGAGATCGGCATCCGACGCGTTCGATCCGGCGCAAACCTGACTGAAGAACCAAGGAAAACGGAGGTTTTGAAGCGCCGGCCCCCTCCCCCCGAAGGGGACCGGCGCGCCCGTCTCGGAAATAAACCAAGCGGGTCACGAGGGGTAACTAACCGAAAGTTGCAGCGAGTTCCACTGTCGTCGTCAATAACTTGCAAGTATCTCGGTTATGACTATCCAAGCGCGCATGGCCCATGATCGAATTCGTTATCTTGCAAGCACTTCGCTCGTCATCGCAGCTGCGATTGTTTCCACCGTTCCGGCTCATGCCGAGAATGCGGGCGACACGCCCTCCTCACCGATCGTCGTGACCGGGCGCGGGCTGGAGGAAAGCCCTGCGACACCGGCATACGATGTGGAACGGATCGATCGCGACCAGATTGTGACCAGCGCATCGGGCCGGATCGAGGACGTGCTGTCCTCCATCGCCGGGTTCCAGCAGTTCCGCCGCTCCGACAGCCGTTCGTCCAACCCTTCGGCGCAAGGCGTCACCCTGCGCGCGCTCGGCGGCAATGCGTCGAGCCGCACGCTCGTCCTGCTCGATGGCGTACCGGTCGCCAATCCTTTCTTCGGCTACATCCCCCTCAGCGCCCTAACGCCCGACCGGCTCGCCTCGATCCGCGTGACCCGCGGCGGCGGCGCGGGCGCCTTCGGCACCGGCGCGGTATCGGGCACGATCGAACTGACCAGCGCCGGGCCGCGCGACATGGGACCGCTGCAGGCTCTCGCCCTCGTCAACGATCGCGGTGAAACGCAGACATCGGCAACGCTTGCGCCCAATCTCGGGGCCGGCTTCCTCGTTGCCAGCGTCCAGTGGGACCGTGGCCAGGGTTTCTGGACGACGCCCGGGTCGCAGCGTGTCGAAGCCTCATCGCGGGCTGCCTATGACAGCTGGTCGGCCAGCCTGCGCGGCGTCGCTCCGCTCAACGACACCGTCGAACTGCAGGCCTCGGCCATGGCCTATGACGACCGGCGTACCCTGCGCTTCAAGGGCGCGGATTCGACTTCGTCCGGCCAACAGGCCTCGCTGCGTCTCGTCGGCCGGGGCGATTGGCAGTTCGACGTTCTGGGTTATGTCCAGGCGCAGGACTTCTCGAACGTCGTGATCAGCTCGACGCGTTTCGTGAAGGCGCTGGACCAGGCCAAGACGCCGACGACCGCCGTCGGCGGCAAGTTCGAGCTGCGTCCCCCGGTCGGCGACGCGCATGTCCTGCGCATGGGTGCCGACATCCGCCTGACCGAAGGGCGACTGCTGGAAATGCCCTACAGCACTTTCACCGGCGCGCGCACCGCGATCCGCCGGGCCGGTGGCGACCAGTCCGACGTCGGCTTCTACGTCGAGGACGACTGGACGCTCGGCAATCTCGTCCTGACTGCGGGCGGGCGCGCGGACCGCTGGACGATCCGCAACGGTTTCTATCGCGAAATCACGCCCGGCGGCGCGGTCAACGAGGATACCGCCTTCGCCGACCGTTCGGGCTGGACCGGCAATGTGCGCGGCGGCTTCGTGTGGCACGCAAGCGAAACCGTATCCTTGCGCGCAGCCGCCTACACCGGCATGCGCATGCCCACGCTGAACGAACTTTACCGTCCCTTCGTGGTCTTCCCGGTGGTCACGCAGGCCAATGCCGCGCTGAAGCTCGAAAAGCTGCGCGGTTACGAAGTGGGCGTCGACACCCGCCCGTTCGAGGCCCTGACCCTCTCGTTGACGGCTTTCGACAACAAGCTCAAGAATGCGATTGCCAACGTCACCCTCGCCGATGACGGCAACTTGCGCCAGCGCCAGAACGTCGACGCGATCCGCGCGCGCGGTCTGGAGGCAAGCGCCGCGCTCGACCTCGGACAAGTCCAGTTCGACGGCTCGCTGAGCTGGACCGATTCCGAAGTGCAAGCGAGCGGCATCCAGGCTGATCTCGACGGCATGCGTCCTTCGCAGGTTCCCAAGCTTGCGGCCAGCGGCACCATCGCCTGGCTGCCCAGGCCGGGCTGGCGCATCGCGGCGACGGTGCGCCACGTCGGTCGCCAGTTCGAGGACGACCAGCAAACGCAGGCGCTACCTGCCTTCACCACGCTCGATGCCTATGTGAAGGTTCCGGTCATGCCGCTGGTTTCCGTGGTGCTCCGGGGCGAAAATCTCACCGACGAGACGATCATCACCCGCGATCAGGCAGGCTCCATCGACCTCGGCACGCCGCGCACCGTTTGGGCAGGCCTGCGCGTCGGATTCCGGTAGGCTTTCACAAGAGGCTTGCGTCAGGCTCTGGCTCTTCGCGCATCCAGCGCATAAGGAAGCCCGATGTCGCGCATGACCGTCAACGACCGGCCGGTCGCATTCGAGATGGATCCGCAGACGCCCCTGCTGTGGGCGCTGCGCGACGCTGCCAATCTTACCGGCACGAAGTACGGCTGCGGCGTCGGCGATTGCGGGGCCTGCACGGTTCTGGTCGACGGTTCCCCGCTGCGATCGTGCCTGATCACCATTGCCGAATGCGAAGGCCGTTTCGTCAAGACCATCGAAGGGCTTTCGGACGACCGCTCGCACCCGGTGCAACAGGCCCTCGTCGCCGAGCAGGCGATCCAGTGCGGGTTCTGTACGCCGGGCATCGTCATCAATGCCGCGGCGCTGCTGGCGCGCAATCCCGACCCGGACGAGGCGGAAATCAAGCAGGCGATCCCCAACCTGTGCCGCTGCGGCATCTATCCGCGCCTCGTGCGCGCGGTGCAACGCGCCGGCCGGGTCATGCGCCGCGAAGAGACCATCAGCGCGGCGCCGGCTCCGGGCATCACCGCCGAAGACGCGGCGCGGGCCGTCCCCGCGCTGGCGCCCGAACCCGCTGCCGCTGCCGGCACCACCGGCACCGCTACCGACATCCCCCAGGAATAATCAGGAGAAAGCCATGAAGGCGACCATCTGGCATAACCCCAAGTGCGGCACTTCGCGCAAGACCCTCGCCGTGCTCGAGGAAACTCCAGGCGTCGAGGTCGAGGTGATCGAGTACCTCAAGAATCCGCCGAGCGCCGCCAAGCTCGCGCAGCTTTACAAGGATGCCGGGATCACGCCGCAGGAAGGCCTGCGCGTGCGCGGCACCGACGCTGCCGAACGCGGGCTGCCCGATGCCGATGCGCAGACCGTGCTCGATGCCATGGCTGCCGAACCGATCCTGATCGAGCGGCCCCTCGTCGAAACCGACAAGGGCGTCAGGCTGTGCCGTCCGCAAGACAAGGTCCACGAAATTCTCTGAACCTACAGGGTCGTTAACTTGCAAAGGCGGCTGGAATCTGCCACCGCCTTTGCTGCACAAAAATGACGTCAACAATGCGAGAGCTTCCGCCAGCATGACCAGCACAGAGCTTGCCCGTGAGGCACTGCCCCAGAAGTTGAAGCGGAAAATCAAGCGGTCGTTCGGGCCATGGGGCGTCTTCATCGAAGGGTTTCTGCGTAATCCGGTGATGGTCGGTTCGATCGTCCCGTCGTCGCGCTTTACCATCAACCGCATGCTCAAGCCGGTCGACTGGGCGAACTGCAAGCTCTTCGTCGAGTATGGCCCGGGCGTCGGCACCTTCTGCCAGCCGGTCCTCGATCGCCTGCCGCGCGACGGCATGCTGATCGTGATCGACACCAACCCGCTCTTCATCGAATACCTGCGCAAGAACATCAGCGACAGCCGCTTCAAGGCGGTGCTGGGTTCGGCTGCGGACGTCGAGGAAATCGTCAAGGCACACGGCTTCGAAAATGCGGACTACGTCCTGTCCGGCCTGCCCTTCTCGACCCTGCCGGACGGCGTCGGCCCGGCCATCGCCGCGGCGACCTATCGCGTGATCCGCAAGGGCGGCGCGTTCCTGGTTTACCAGTTTACCCCGCGTGCGCGCGATTTCATGGCCCGACACTTCAAGCGCATCGACAACGGCATGGAAGCGATCAACGTGCCGCCGTGCTTCCTCTACTGGGGCTGGAAGGACGAAGACGAGGGCTGAGGCCCTCGCCCTTCCATTTCACTGAATATCTGGAACTGCGCGCCCTCTTGCAGGGTGTCTTGCCTTGCGACTGCTCCGGCGGATCGCGCAGAGACCCCTTCCGTCGAGGCCCCGGCAACGGGGCCCCACGATGACCAGCCTCAGATGAACGGCGCGCTGTCCGCTTCCGGCGAGTTTCCGGCCAACTGGCGGTGGCTCGCAGCTATGATCGCCACGAGATAGAGCGCCATCAGCGCACTCAGGGCGGAACCGACCAGCGCCTCGACGATCAGCGCGACATGGTCGGGCGCCAGCAGCGCCAGGGGTATGCCGATCAGGACGTTGACCATGATCAGCAGGACGATGAACGCGACAATGAACAGGCCGTAGAATGTCAGCAGTCGCGTGGTGTTGCCGGCGGTCAGCTTCCAGGAGCGCAGCAGCGCCGCAATCGGATTGCTGGCCTGCTCCACGGCGACGATGGCTGCGGTAAGCGAGAGCCGCACCGCCACGAAGACGGTTATCGCAGCCACGATGGCAACGCCCACGAACATCCCGGCCATTCCTGCCAGGGCGCCCAGCAGGCCGATCACGGCCAGCGCCACGAGCGCGAGACCAAAGCCGCTCAGCAATTGCGCAAGCAGGTAGGGCACGACACCGCGCAGGCCGCCCTTGATCGCTTCGCCCACCGTGGGCCGCCGACTGCCGTCGAGAAGCCGAAGCAAAGCCAATGTGCCAAGCGCCTGAATGAGGGCCATCGGAATCAGCATGGGCATGATCGAGCTGTAGTAGGTCGTGACCATCTCGACCATCTGCTGCTCGCTCATCCCCGCAGCCGGTTCGGGCTGCGGGAAGAAGATCGCGAAGGCAAGCTGCGGCAGCATGAAGAACACGCCGGCCAGCGCAAGGACCACCTCGCGATTGGCCGAAACCGCACCCGATGCCTGCTTCCAGGCAAGATTGCTGTCGAAATTCATGTTCTACTCCGCATGCCGTCGCACAGGCGCCAGCCTAAAGACACTTGATAACCGCAGGGAATGCCGCCACGCAACGCGGCATGACGATCCCAGACACCCTTCCCGGTGATATCGAGCTGCGGGTGAGCCGCGAACCGGTGCCCTACCGCGCCGCGCTGGAGGAAATGCAGCTGCGCAATGCGGCGATCGCCGCCGGCGAAGCGCGCGAGCTGATCTGGCTGCTGGAACATCCGCCGGTCTATACCGCGGGGACCAGCGCAGCCTCCGCCGAACTGCTCGACCCGCGCTTCGAAGTCGTCGAGGCCGGGCGCGGCGGGCGCTACACCTACCACGGCCCCGGCCAGCGCGTCGGCTATGTCCTGCTCGACCTGAAGAAGCGCGCCCGCGATGCGCGCGGTTTCGTCCATGCCGTCGAAGGCTGGGTCATCGACACCCTGCGCGACTTCGGCGTCGAGGGCTTCCGCAGCGAAGGCCGCATCGGCATCTGGACGCAGGACATCGATGGACGCGAGGCGAAGATCGGCGCGATCGGCGTACGCATCCGCAAATGGGTGACGATGCACGGGTTTGCCGTGAACATCCGCCCCGACTTGTCGCATTTCACCGGCATCGTGCCTTGCGGTATCGAGGAATTCGGCGTTACCAGCCTTGCACGGCTTGGTCATGACGTCGATTTCGACACATGGGACAAGGCGCTGATCGCACGGGCCGATTCGTTCCTGGCCGCGCTTGAACGTCCCTGCCCGCCCGCCGCCGGCAAACCGGAGACCCATGAATGATGCACCGGCATTTGAAGTTCTGGACGGCCCTCTCGATCGCTGGCGCTGCGGCGTTGAGCCTCGGCGGCTGCAAGGACGATGCCTCTGCACCGAAGGAAGCCGCAGGCGACAAGCTGCTGCCCCGCTCGGTGACCGACGACATGCTGCCCTACGACACCGTGCGCTCGCAGTCGCCGCTGGCCAATCCGGAAGCGGCGGCAAGCGGCGATAGCAACGCAAAGCCGACCACGTCGGACGCCACCGCGGCGGCCGACGAGGCTCAGGTCGCGGCACAGGAAGCGACCGCGGCCGAAGCGGCGGAGCCCGCCGGGCAGGCCGACTAGGCCGGACGCAGCAAGGCCGACAGGCGCTGCCCCTCGCAACCCGCGTCACTCTCGTCTGCCGCATCGATGAGTTGCCGCGCCATCGCCAGGTGCGTGCGGTCGATCATGCAGCCCTGAAACGGCAATGAAGCCTGATCGGGGTTGGCCGATAAGAGAGCCAGGATCTCGCGGGCCCGCGACAGCTCCTCCCCGCTCGGGGTAAAGGCGGCGTTGATCGTTGCCACCTGCCCGGGATGAATCGCGAACATTCCCGCGAACCCTTCGGCGCGCGCCTGCCGCGCCGCGTCTGCCAGCCCGCGTTCGTCCTCGAACCGCTCGTAAGGCGCATCGACGGCCACGGTCCTGCTCGCATGCGCCGTAAGGACCGTCTGCGCCCGCACGAGGCGCGCCGCATCGCTCCACCTGCCCTCATCGCCGTGCAGGTGCCTGCAGCCCATGGCGACACCGAGGCTCCCAGCGTTCCAGGTCAGTCCGAACAGCCGCTGGTGCGGCGCATCGAGATATTGCCCCATGCCGAACAGGCCGCGCGGGCTATCGCCGGCAACGGGCATGATCTGCACCGAGTTGGCGGCGATTCCATTGGCCTGCTCCAGTTCGTAGATTTCACTGGCAAGCTGCCGGACCGCGTCCGGGCCAGTCGCTCCGGGCAGGATGATGCCGTCAGGGGCGCCGGGCATGATCGCCAGCAGGTCATCGCGCGACAGCCCCGAATCGAGCGCATTGATGCGCACCCAGCGCCCCATGCGGCGGTGTTCGAGAAGATTGCGGCGGTGAACCGATAGCCACTCGCACGCCATGGCGCGTGCTTCGCGCCTTGCCGCGTCGGGCACTGTATCGGCAAGATCGACGACGACCACGTCTGCCCCCGTGCCCATGGCGAGACCCAGACGCTTCTCGCTGCTGCCCGGGACAACGAGCCAGGACCTGTACTTCATCTTCAACGACCCGCCTTCCGCGATCGCGGCATGCCCCAGAGGCACGCCTCGCCGCATCAGGGTAGTCCGGCCCCCGTTAAGAAAATCTGGAAGCCGGCCGAAACGCTGAGGTCAAAGTGCCTTTTCGTAGATCGCGTATTCGCGGTTCACCTTGCTGTCGATGGCATCGGCGATGGCGACCATCCCCTGGTTGTCCTCGAGAATCCAGCCGATCTCGCCTCGCTGCGAATCGAACTTCTGGGTTGCCGAACGCCGGATGTACTCAATCATCATGAAAGCCAGCTGGCTGGCCAGGCGCGAGGACTGCAGCTTTTTGCGCACGCCCATCAGCGGGACGCGCATGTCGGCCTGCTTGGGCTTGCGCAGCCACAGGGCCAGCTTGAGCCAGCCGAGCAACGATGGACGACCGTTCTTGCCGTTGATCCGCTTCTGCGCCTGATTGAGGTCGGGCAGCGTCATCATGAAGGCCACCGGCTCGCCTTCGTACTCGGCGATGCGGATCAGGCTGGGATGGACCAGCGGCTTCAGCTTCTTGCCGGTATGGGCAATTTCCCGCTCGGTGAACGGCACGAAGCCCCAGTTGTCCGACCACGCATCGTTGAGGATGTCGCAGATGATCGCGGCTTCCTCGTCGAAGCGCTTGAGATCGACTTCGCGCACGCGGATCTTGGCGTTCTTCTCGCCCGAGGCGACGATGCGCTGGACCAGCGGCGGGAACTGCCTGGTCACGTCCAGATCGTAGGTGTAGAGCGTCTTGGCCAGCGCATAGCCCGCCCCCTCGATCCATGGCTGATAGGCGGCATTGTGGTGCGCCATCATCACCATCGGCGGGTGATCGAAGCCGCGGACCTGCAGGCCGGGCTCTTCCCATACGGACAGGTTCATCGGCGCCAGCACGCGGGTCATGCCCTGCTGGCGCAGCCAGTTCTCGGCAGTTTCGATAAGAGCGCGGGCGACTTCCTCGTCCTCGGCCTCGATCGCGCCCCAGTTGCCGGTACCCGGGCCCATGCCCTGCTCCAGCGGCAGCGTCAGCGCCAGTTCATCGATGTGCGCCGATATGCGCCCGACGTTGCGGCCATCGCGCTTTGCCAGGAACAGCTGGCAACGGGCATGGTCGAAGAAGGGGTTCTTCCCCGGAGTGAACTTCTCAAGCTCTTCCATGCGCAGATTGGGCACCCAATTTTGATCTGGCGCATTGAGGCGGTAGGCGACGTCGACGAAGGCCTTGATCTCGGCCTTGCCGGAAACGGGTGTGATGACTAGTTGGGCGTTCGCCACGATCCTGCCTTTGTTGTGTGCGAGAAGGATTATCGATACGCGACCTGCGTGCGGCACCGGCAAATTGTCAAGTCGGGCATGGCAGGAGATCGCGGCAACCCCGGCTCGAATCACGGAATTTCCCGGAATCGACCCACAGGAATGCTTTTTGGATTGATTGCATGATTGCCCAGGACGTGATCGACGCCCCCGCTGCCGCCCCGGCGCAACAGCAGAGCGGGACCATCAAGAAGTCGGCGATTCCCGACGACAAGGAGATGCTGCGCGCAGCCGTAGAGCTGACCCGCGACATTTCCGCCGCGCTTCCGCGCATCTACTGGTCGGACATGCTGGTCTCCGCTGCGCTTGGCTACGCCGCACTGGCAGGTGCCATCCTGATCGCCAATCCGTGGCTGGCAACGCTCAGCGGCATCGTCTCCGCGCTCGCGCTCTACCGGGCGCTGCTGTTCATCCATGAGCTGACCCATATCCACAAGGACGCCCTGCCCGGCTTCCGCTTCGGCTGGAACCTGCTGGTCGGCATTCCGCTGCTCACGCCCTCGCTGATGTACGAAGGCGTGCACACCCTGCACCATGCGCGCACGCGCTATGGCACGGTGGACGATCCGGAATACCTGCCGCTGGCCCTGATGAAACCCTGGAGCCTGCCGGTCTTCGCCCTCACCGCGATCCTGCTGCCTTTCGCCCTGTTGCTCCGCTCGGCCATGCTGGTGCCGCTCGGCGCGGTAGTCCCGCCGCTGCGCCGCCTCGTCTGGGCCCGCTTTTCGGCACTGGCGATCAACCCCGAATTCCGCCGTCGACCGCCGGAAGGCGCTTTCAGGCGCATGGTTTTCTGGCAGGAACTGGGCTGCTCGGTCTGGGCGATCGCCCTGCTCGCCAGCACCCTCGTGCTGGGATGGCGTCCGCTGCTGATCGCGCTGTGCATCGTATCGCTGACTGCCTTCCTCAACCAGGTCCGCACCCTTGTCGCGCACCTGTGGGAAAATGACGGCGATGCCATGACCGTTACCGCGCAGTATCTCGATTCGGTCAACGTGCCGCCGCCCGCGGTCCTGGCACCCCTATGGGCCCCGGTGGGCCTGCGCTACCACGCGCTGCACCACCTGCTGCCGAGCATGCCCTATCACTCGCTGGGCGAAGCGCACCGCCGCCTGACCAAGCACCTCGGGCTCGACACGACCTACACCCAGGCAAGCTATCCCGGCCTGATGCCGCTGATGTCGCGCCTCGTCGGCAGCACGATGCGGCCCCGGTAAAATCAAGCGAAAGCCCTTCCCGGCGATCCGAAAGGGTTGCCGGGAGCGGTACTTATTCCTCGGTCCGGATAAGGACCGTTTCCCCGATCAGCGCGAACAGCAGGAATGGCGCCCAGGCCGCGATCAGCGGCGGGTAGCCGCCGAAGTTGCCCATCGCGAGTGCGGCGTTGTCGAAGACGAAATAGGCAAATCCCAGCGCCATGCCGATCACGGCGCGGATGAGAAGCTGGCCTGAACGGGCAAGGCCGAATGCCGCGACTGCGCCCAGCAAGGGCATGAGCGTCGAGGAAAACGGACCGGAGATCTTGTGCCACCAGGCAGCTTCCAGCTCGCTCGTCCGGCGACCGGCATCGCGCAAGGCATAGATCGACGATGCCAGCTCGACGATGTCCTGGGAATTCGCGTCCACTTTCGACATCGTGATCTTTTCGGGCGTGATGCCCGGTGCGACGGTGGCAGTGGCAAGCGTGGTCGTCTTCGTTCCGGCGACGTCGAAACGGACCGGCTTGTCCAGCTTCCAGCCCGGATTGAGGTAAGTCGCATTCTGGGCGCGCAACTGCTCGACGACCATGCCATTGGCATCCCGCCGGTAGAAGGTCACGCCGTGCAGGACCATGCCATTGCCCGTCCCCTCCAGCGACTGCGCCAGCAGGAGGTCCCGCCCGTCGGCAAGGTAGAGGTTGCTTTTCACCCCGGCTTTCTTCGGAATCGGCCCATAGTCCACCGCCTGCCAGGCATCGAGCGTGGCGCTGGCCCGGGTCACGACGCGTTCGTTGAAGCCGAAGCTGAGCACCGAGACGACAAGTGCCGTCAGCATCAGCGGCGCCAGGATCTGGTGCGCGGACAGGCCCGCCGCCTTCATCGAGATGACCTCGCTGTTCTGGTTCAGCGTCGCCAGGGTGATGATCGTCGCCAGCAGCACCGAATAGGGCAGGAACCGCGCGATCAGCTGGGGAATGCGCAAGCTGACGTAATAGAACAGCTGCGCCTCGCCATTGCCCGAATAGGCCAGGATGTCGCCGCTCTCGCCGAGCAGGTCGAGCACCTGCAGCACCAGCACGAGCATCAACAGCACCGCGACGATGCGGGTGACGAAGAGCCGCGCGAGGTAGAGCGTCAGCGAGCGCGAGGGAAAGAATTCAAGCTGCATGTCAGGACGGATCCGCTGGAGCCGGGAGGAGCGGGCCGCGACGGTTGCGGCGCAGCAGCGACTTCAGGCGCTTGCCGACGGTCTCGGCGCCCTTCTCGAGCCAGCCGATCGCCTGTCCGCCCGGTACATAGGCGACGCGGTAGTACATGAGCAGGATCAGTACCGCGAGCACCAGGAACGGCCCCCACAGGCCGATGATCGGATTGATCCGCCCCAGCGCGGCAACGTCCGCCGCGTACTGGTTCACCTTGTGATAGGCCACGACCATGACGATCGAAACGAACAGGCCGAGCGAAGAGCTCGAGCGCTTGGGCGGGATAGCAAGCGCCACCGCGAGCAGCGGCAGCAGCAGCATCATGATCACTTCGACCAGGCGGTAGTTGAAGTTCGCCTGGCTCGCCACGCGTTCCTGCTTGGGCCTCTCGTCGCTCCAGCCCAGCTTCATCAGTTCGGGCAGGAGGTACTCGCGGTCCTCGCCGCCGCGTTTGCGGAACTTCTCGATCTGCGGGAGGTCGATCGGCAGGTCGTGGCGCGTGAAGCTGAGGACGCGCGGGCTGCTGCCCGGCATGTCCTGAATGATCTGGCCCTGCTCCAGGCGCAGGATGACCGTGTCGGGCGCACCCTCCAGTGAAAGGAACTGGCCCTCGCGCGCGGAGATGGACAGGACCTGCCCCTTCTCGTTGGCAACGCGCGCGAAGATGCCGATGAGACGGCGCCCGTCGTCGCGGCTCTCGTCGATGCGCAGTGCGATACGGTCCTTGAGCGCGGTGAACTCGCCCACCTTGATCGAGGCGCCCAGCGCGCCGGACTTCAGCTCGTAGTTGAGCTGCTCGTAATAGTAGCGCGACAGCGGCTGCAGGTAGCCGACAATGGCCAGGTTCAGACCGGCCAGGGCGATCGTGATCAGGTAGGGCACGCGCAGTAACCGCGTATAGCTCAGCCCCACGGCGCGCATAACGTCCAGTTCGCTTGACGTGGCGAGCTTGCGAAAGGCGAGCAGGATGCCGAGCATCAGGCCCAGCGGGATCGCCAGGCTGGCATATTCCGGCAGCAGGTTGGCCAGCATCTTGAACACGACGCCGACCGGGCCGCCCTGCGTCGCCACGAAGTCGAACAGGCGCAGCATCTTGTCGAGCACGAGCAACGACGCCGCCAGCAGGAAGATGCCGAGCATGGGCATCAGCACGAGGCGGAAGATGTAGCGATCGATGGCGCTGAAGAATTTCACGTGTTCGTCGTCACATTACCGTCCTTCCTCTGGCCCTTAACGGCTAGCCGCGGCGGGCGAAAGGCATTTGTCGGCCTAACCCCCGATAAGCTGGGCCTTTGACGGGGAGTGCGACCCAATGGCAACGTCTGCTGTCCCGAGCGCAGGATTGCGCCGGACGCAGCACATCGATGCACCTTGCCGCATGGACTACTGAACTTTCGGAAAGTGCTGGCGGTTCCCCGCCGATCGCCTGGCTGCGCGCTCAGGCCTTTTCGAGCGTGCACTGCAGGGGGTGCTGGTTCTGCCGGGCGAAATCCATCACCTGGTTCACCTTGGTCTCGGCGATCTCGTACGGGAAGATTCCGCAGACGCCGACGCCCTTCTGGTGCACGTGGAGCATGACGCGGGTCGCCTGCTCGAGATCCATCTGGAAGAAGCGCTTGAGGACCATCACCACGAATTCCATCGGGGTATAGTCGTCATTGAGCATCAACACCTTGAACTGGCTCGGCTTCTTGGGCTTGGCACGGGTCTTGGTGGCGATGCCGACCTGTTCGTCGCCACCCGGGTTGCGGGTGGAATCATCATTGTCCCCGCAGCGCAGGGGCCAGGGACGAGAGAGATCTGAATCGGCTAGGTCGGGATGCATGGCGGGTAGAATATCGTAACGGAGCACTGAACTACAAGATGCCCCGGCCAGATAGTACGATTTTCACGCTTGGCCGACCGGGTGCGCCATTGTCACCCGATCGGCCATAATGCGTGCAAACCTTAGAGCGAGGTCTGACGGACCTTCTCCATGGCCATGCTGACGCGGCCCGAGATCGGGGCCATCACGTCGCTCATGAGCTTGAGCATGGCTTCGCTGTTCTTCGAGCTGTACGCCACGGCGCTGTCGAAGTTCTTGCGCATCATGTCGCCCTGGATCTTGAAGAAGTCGGTCGGCGACTTTGCAGCGGCGAGCTCCTTGATGTCGCCCGACATGGTTTCGAAGGTCGAACGACCTTCCGAAACGATCTCCGAGCCGAGACCCTGAATGCCTTCGGCGAAGATCTTGCCGGATTCCATGACGGCTTCGACGTTGCCCTTGGTGAATTCGTTCACTTCACCCATGACGGTGGTGCTCTTTTCGAAAGCAGCCTTGGCCTTGGCCTGAGCCTCGGTCATTGCCTGCTGAATTCCTGCGAAGTTCGCGCTCATGTCCATTGATTTTTCCTCGAGCAAGAAGTTGGTGAATAGTCCTGCGAATACGGGTGACTTGGCATTGACGGTCTTGGGTGCCGCCTTGGTTTCAGATGCCGCGGGCTTGGCCGAAGCAGGCTTCACCTTTGCGACTTCCAGCGCCGGCTTGGCCGGAACGGCCTTTGCCGGAGCAACGGGTGCCGACTTCGGTTCGACAACCGGAGCAGGCTTCGACTCCGCGGCGGCAGCCTTGGGCTTCGCCGCAGTCGTGGGCTTGGCGACTGCCTTGGGGGCAGCTTTCGCCTTGGGAGCCTTGACCACAGTCTTCTCGGGCGCTGCAGCCTTCGTTTCCACAACCGGAGCCGCTTCGGGCTTGGCTTCCGTAGCCGCGGATCGTTCGGTCTTGGATGCTTCGGTCGGGGTCACTGCAAGCTCATCCTTTTTCGATGCTGGTTCCACTGGGGCGGCTTTGGCAGCCGTCGACTTGGCTACCGGCTTGGCCGGGGACTTGGGCGAAGGCTTGTCCGTTGCAGACGCTGCAGCGGCCTCGTAAGCCTTTTCAGCAATCGCCTTGCCCTTCTCGTCTTCGGTGCCGGCCATGAGCGTCAATCCTGCTTCCCGCATCAGCGGTCGGGTCAAACTTTGACCCGATTCGGTAGTCAGCGATTCGAGAATTCCATTTGTTGCGTTGCACAATATGATCTCGCAGCCGCGAAGTCAATATCGAAATTGTGCAGTGCAGCATTCATTATGCAATGCAGCATACGCGCCGAAATTCCGCATCCGGCGCGGGAGGGCAGTCCTCTCTCTCCAATACTGCGCCGCGGCGCGCTGCCACTGCGATCCTACCGAATCCAGCCTGGGTTTGGTATCCGCAAATTCCGAAAGGTTTCGTGACAGTTGCGCAGGATCGCCGATTAAAATTTGGCAGCCGCTGCCGGCCCACAAATCATCCGCCCCGCCGCTGAAGGTCTTCCTCAGCGTGTCATCACATAACGACCGGGCGCATCCTCGATGACCTTGTCGCCGCGACCGCCCGGGCGTCGCTTGCCGCGCGCGGTGACTTCGTCGCTGCCGAACGCGCGAATCCACTCAATCCAGTGCGGCCACCAACTGCCCGGGTGTTCCTTGGCCCCGGCAACGAATTCCTCGAGCGTGTCGGGCGATCCGTCATGGGTCCAGTACTGGTATTTGCCCGAGGACGGCGGGTTCACCACACCTGCGATATGCCCGGACCCGGCGAGCACGAAAGTCTGCGGCCCGGAGAGGTAATGGGTGAACTTCCAGACACTGGTCGGCGGCGCGATGTGATCCTCGCGCCCGGCCTGGACATAGGCTGGCGTCGTGATGCGGTGCAGGTCGATCGGCACCCCGCAGGCGCTCAGTGAATCGGCCACGACGAGACGGTTGTCGCGATAGAGGTCACGCAAGTAGTCACGATGCCAGCGCGCCGGCAGGTTGGTGACGTCGCCGTTCCAGTGCAGCAGGTCGAAGGCGGGATAGTCTTCGCCCTTGAGGTAGTTCTTCTCGACATAGTTCCAGATCAGGTCGTTGCCGCGAAGGATGTTGAAGGTGGCCGCGAGATAGCGTCCGTCCACGTACCCTTCCGGCGAAAGCTGGCCGATCGTCTCGATCTGCTGGTCGTCGACAAAGACCTTGAGATCGCCCGCCCCTTCGAAATCGACCTGTGCGGTAAAGAAGGTCGCGCTGGCGACCTTGTCGGCCTCGCCCTTGCGCGCCAGCACGGCCAGCGTCGCGGCCAGCGTCGTCCCGGCAACGCAATAGCCGATGGTGTGCACCGCCGGGACCTTGAGCCTGTCGCGCACATAGTCGATCGCCTCGATCTGGGCCTGGATGTAGTCATCCCACACCAGGTCCGCCATCGAAGCGTCGGCAGACTTCCACGAGACCATGAAGACGGTCAGCCCCTGCTCGACCGCCCAGCGCACGAAGCTCTTCTTGGCGTTGAGGTCGAGGATGTAGAAGCGATTGATCCACGGCGGGAAGATCACCAGCGGCGTCGCCAGCACCTTGTCGGTGGTCGGCGTGTACTGAATGATCTGGAACAGCTCGGTCTCGTGGACGACCTTGCCCGGCGTCACCGCGATGTTCTCACCCAGCTTGAACGCGGCCGGATTGGTGTGGGTCATCTGGCCCTTGCGCAAGTCGCCGAGCATGTTCTCGAACCCGCGGATCAGGCTCTCGCCGCCGGTTTCGTTGGCCCTGGCCAGCGCCACCGGATTGGTAAGCGGAAAGTTTGCCGGGCTCAGCGCGTCGACCATGGTCTTCGCCGCGAACATCAGCTGCGCCTTGCGACCCGGCTCGATGTCGTCGACCGCCTCGGCGTGCTTCATCACCTGCGAGGACAGCAAGAGGTAGAGCTGGTGCAGCACCGCAAAGATCGGCTTGCTGCGCCACTCCGGATCGGCGAAACGACGATCGCGCAGCGGCATCCGGGGATCGTCCTTCGCTTCTTCGAAGGCGCGCGGCCCCATGCCGTACTGACCCAGCACTGCCGTCAGCACCGCGATGACCTCGTCCCAGAGCCCCTGCTGCACTTCCGGATTCGTCAGCGGAAGCTGACGCATCACGGCCTCGACGGTCGCTACCCACTTCACCGGGTCGGTGTAGTGCGATTTCTCGCCCGTGGCCTTGCCCAGCTGCTCGACCTGGAACTCGGCCCAGATCGACTGCAGGCGGCCGGCGACTTCCGCCCAGTGCACGGCTTTCTGCGCTTCCTGAGAACCTTCGCCCGGGAGCATCTGCCCAAAGAGTGTCGCCATTCCCCTGGCCTGGCTGCGAAGCATATCCGAGAACACTTCCGTAGCGTCAGTAGCCATGAATCACGAAACTCCCTTGGTTCGTGACCCAGTCTTAGCTGCAGTGCACAAACTGTCGAGCCCCTTGCGGGCAATATCCTTGCGCAAACGGCGTGATCGCCATTTGCGCCGGGCGCGTAATCCCCTACAGGGAGCCACGCGGCAATCCCGCCGCCAGCATGGATTTACCGAGGTCATGGAAGACGAGTTCTACCGCATCAAGCGCCTGCCGCCCTACGTCATCGCCGAAGTCAACGCGATGCGGCATGCAGCACGCCAGGCGGGACGGGACATCATCGACCTCGGCATGGGCAACCCCGACCTGCCGCCGCCGCAGCACGTGATCGACAAGCTGTGCGAAGTGGCGCAGAAGCCCGATGCGCACGGCTACTCGGCGTCTTCGGGCATTCCGGGAATCCGCCGCGCCCAGGCGAACTACTACGGCCGCCGCTTCAACGTCGATCTCGATCCCGAGACCGAAGTGGTGATGACCATGGGTTCGAAGGAAGGCCTGGCCAGCCTCGCCACCGCAATCACTGCGCCGGGCGACGTCGTGCTCTCGCCCAATCCGAGCTATCCGATCCACACCTTCGGCTTCATCATCGCCGGGGCGACGATCCGCTCGGTGCCGACCACGCCGGACGAACGCTACTGGCACTCGCTGGAGCGCGCGATGGCCTTCACCGTACCGCGCCCGTCGATCCTGATCGTCAACTATCCGTCGAACCCCACGGCCGAGACCGTCGACCTCGCGTTCTATGAGCGCCTCGTCGCCTGGGCGAAGGAGAACAAGGTCTGGATCCTGTCGGACCTTGCTTACTCCGAACTCTACTATGACGGGCAGCCGACCCGCTCGATCCTCGAGGTCCCGGGCGCGAAGGACGTCGCGGTCGAGTTCACCTCGATGTCCAAGACCTTCTCGATGGCAGGCTGGCGCGTCGGCTTCGCGGTCGGCAACCCGAAGCTGATCGCCGCGCTCAAGCGCGTGAAGTCCTACCTCGACTACGGCGCCTTCACGCCGATCCAGGCCGCCGCCTGCGCCGCGCTCAATGGTCCGCAGGACATCGTCGAGAAGAACCGCGAACTCTACCAGAAGCGCCGCGACGTCATGGTCGAGGCGTTCGGTCGCGCCGGGTGGGAAATCCCCAGCCCCAAGGCCTCGATGTTCGCCTGGGCGCCGCTGCCTCCGGCCCTCAAGGACATGGGCAGCCTCGAGTTCTCCAAGCAGCTCCTCACGGAAGCCGAAGTCGCGGTGGCACCGGGGGTCGGATATGGCGAGGAAGGCGAAGGTTTCGTGCGCATCGCCATGGTCGAGAACGAACAGCGCCTGCGTCAGGCAGCGCGCAACATCAAGCGCTTCCTGAGCTCCAAGGGGGTCAACACACCAGGCGCCTGAAGCCCCGAAAACGGGCCGACATGGTATTTTCTCACATAAAAAACTGTGATCTGGATGACATTCCTGTAAGTTTTTATGTGTTGTTTTTGAACGCCCAAGACCGACAATCTGCGTGCATGAATTGAAGGCGTGCACGGAGATGGGGGAAATGATGGCCAGCCTGGATACCGCCAAGAATGCCGACCAGCGAAAGGGAGCCAAACATGGCTTCTGCTGGTTGGCCTCGGGCGACATACCCAAGGAACTGGATCTGCGTCGGTCAGGCTGGAAGCTTGTCGACCGCGATCGGCCGAGCGAGGAATGCATCGGCATCTTTCATGCCGTCGGCCTGGACAACATGGGCTGGATGCACATCCTCGCCTCGTTCGGAGTGGAGATGCGGCGCCACGTGCTGGTGACAGGCGTTGAACTTGCGCATGAACGGGCCACGCTGCTGCAGATCGGGTTCGGCGATGTCGTCTCGTCGGACATCAGCCTCGAGGAACTGGAAGCCCGCGCCAGCCGCGTCGCCGAAGCGCTGCAATGGCTGCCGCGCCATCGCAAGATCGGCGCCCTCTCGCTCGACCTTCTTGCACGAGAAGCGTTCGGGGGCGACAAGCCGCTCAACCTCAATCCGCGTGAATTCGCCCTGCTATGGCGCCTCGCGGACTCTGTCGGGCAGACTGTCAGCAAGCAGTCGCTGATCCAGGACGTATGGCGCATGGGCTTCGTGCCGGAGACCAACAGCATCGCCGTTCACATGTCCCGCCTGCGCCGCAAGCTCTCCTTCGTGGGGCTGTCGGGCATGATCGAGACGAGCTCGCCCGGCGGCTATCGCCTCACCCTGCCCGATGAACAGGAAGAGGGGCCCGGCGTGCGCTCGCAATACGGGAAAGTGGCTCCGGCGGGCTCTGGCCAGGCCCGCGCCTCCAAGCACTGACGAAAAAAAGGTGCGCCGCCGTCCTACGCCTTGCCGGAGATCGCCGAGAGGTCCGCTGGCGTATTGATGTTAGGGATCGCCCTGTCGATCTTCACCTTGCGCGCGCCGATCCGGTCAGCAAAGCGCAGCATCGAATGCTTCTCGTCGCTGTGGAGCAGCGCTTCGATCGTCTTCGTCGCCGAAGCGGGCCAGAGGCCGATCACCGGCTGATCCGCCAGACAGGCCGGCGCCGCGCCCAGAAGATCGAGCAGGTTGTCGGGCAGCATCGCGACATCGACACCGCAAGTGAGCACCGTTTCGTATCCCTCGTCCCGTGCATGGTGCAGGGCTGCGGCAATACCGCCCAAAGGCCCCATACCGGGGCGCGGCCAGTCGGGCAGTGTCGGTGCCGGCGCCGTCTCGCGCCCCACGACGATCACGTGATCGCACAATCCCGCAAGCGCATCGACCGCCAGAGCCAGCAACGTGTGCCCTTCCAGCTCCGCCAGAGCCTTGTCACTGCCGAAGCGACTGGATTGTCCACCTGCAAGAACGGCTCCAAGGATCATCAACGCGGCTCCTCCTGCGGCCCCGCCAGGTCCGGCGCGGCAAATCGGACCCAGCGTAGCGCAAGGAAGCCCTTAGCCAAACGATAGTTTTCAACCGACGCGCGAATCGGATTGCGCCCGGCCCAGAGGGTTGCTAGGGGCGCACCTCCACAGGAACACCACCTTGGATGGCCCGATGGCGGAGTGGTGACGCAGCGGACTGCAAATCCAGACCCGCCCGGCAGAAATCCTCGATCTTCCGCAAAATCAGGCCAAAACTCACCCACGGAAAACTGCAGGCTTCAGGCGCCCGGTGCGGAAGATTTCGGCCTCTTTTACGTGGGCACTGCGCTCCCTATCTCGGAACGCGTGACCTACCTCGACAAGCACAACAAGATGACCGACGAGGAGCTGCTCGAATATGCGCAGCACCTGTTCAAGCGCGTCGCCAATTCGAAGAGTACCGACATCGGGCTCATCGAACTGCGCAACGTCGTGCCGGCGCTTATCGATCGGTTGCGGGAGAAGGTTGGCCGAACTCAGCCACCGGAATCGCCAACCCCTCAGTAATCAGGGATTGCCCCCACTGTCGCACCCGCTCGAGCCGGATGCTGTTGGCGACGGCTTCTTCGTACTCAGGTCGGGTGAGCACCACCACCGCATCCCGCGAGCATCAGCGAAACGGTCAGAAGCAGCCCGAAGACCATCAACTTTCCGGCGAAGCTCTCCGGCTTCCAGTTCTGCATTGTCGGCCCTCCTTGCCAATTCAGCCTGACGCTGTTCGTTCTCGTCGTTGACGCGCTCCTGCTCGGCCTTGGCGACCTCCTGCACCGCAATCATCTCGGCGATGGTCTTGTCGCGGTCGGCAAGCTTGTCGGTGAGGCCATCGATCCAGAGGAAGCCGTCGATGCGAATGGTCTGTATCGCCAGCGCGGTGAGCAGCATCAGGGCGATGGCGCCGTAGATCTTGCTCGTGAGCGCAGAGAAGGGGTTGAAGGGCATCATGCGACCTTCCTAAACGGTTTGACGATGAAGCCGTTCTGCTTGTGGTTTCGCCGACCCACGATGAAAAGCGTCCAGGGTTCTTCACCCGGCACCATCTCGAAGGCATGGATGTACTTTCGCGAGCGGATGACGATCGACCCTGGCGTGAGCGTGCGGCTTCCCCAAGGGGTATGCTCGATTAGCGAGCCGCGCAGCATGATCGTGACAGACCAGCGCGGGTGGTCGTGCATCTCCTCATTGTGCACACCGACCCATTGGTGAAGCAGAATGTTGAACGGTCGCCACCAAGGCGGCCGATCGTAATGCTCTCCGCTCTTCCCGACCCATTCGTCAGGCCAGAACGGCTGATAGCGATGCAGTAGAAGCCCTCCATCTTCGTGGCGAACGACGCGCAGAGGATGTCGCTCCCGCGCCTGCGCGCGGGCAACAAAGCGATCGACCAACCAACGGAACATCACAGCCCCGTCAGGCACAAGGCGCGCTCTGCCTTGCGCCGGTTCGTGAGTCCGCGAACCTCACGTCCACCCGCCTTATTCCACATCAGGAAAGCATCGCAGGCGCCGACATAGTTCCCGGTGTCGAAGCGCCGCGCCACGGTCGACCGGGCGTAGTTCGCCGGGCCGATGTTGTAGGCAAGCGACGTCGCCGCGGCGAGCTGGTTGCGATGATACTCGAGGCGCGGATTGCGCTTGAGGACCGGCTCGGCATAGCCGACGAGGCTGTCTTCCAGCATGGCCGTGCATTCCGCGTCCGAGTACCGGCGCATCTCGACCTTCGTCTCGCCGTAGCAGACGGTCATCACGCCCACGATGTCGCGGTATGGATCGTTGCGCTTACCCTCCCACCCGGCGATGAATGGCGTGGCGATGGCGAGTGCGGCCGCGATGGCAGCCGAGATCGACTTCTTAGGCAGATTGGTCGCCATTGGCCTTCTCCTTCGAGATGGTGATGTCCTGCGGCCAGAGGCGCGCGATCGTCGGCACGAGGAATACGAGTGCGCCGGCGCCGACCGCGAAGGCAGCGCGCAAGAGTGGGTCGGTCGGGATCATGCCGATGATGCCCAGCACAAGCGTCTGGTTCTCGGTGATGATGCCGGTCAGGATGCCCATGAGGGCGGCAAGCTTGACGCTGTGGAGCTTCCACCAGGCGCGCCATTCGGTGATGAGATTATTCAGCAAGGTCACCCCCTAGTCATCACGTCTGGCAGGGCCGAACCGCACGCGGTCGACCATCCGCCAGAACAGCCACAGGATTGAAAGTCCGACGAACGCCATGGACAGGATCGGCGTTACCTGACCGGCGAAGTCCGCCCATTGCGCGAGAGTGCCGAGCCCCCCGCCTGCCATTGCCACGGCATCGCCTATGTGTTTCGTGCGTTCGTCGATCAAAGCGGCCCCCATTGCCGGTGTTAAAGAGCGTTATCCGAGCCACTGATTCATGAAATCGATCAAAGGCATCCGATTGATTCAAAAATGTAATTTCTGGAACTGCAGGAATGAGCCCATGATCCGCCGCCATGCGGAAACTGCTCAAATCCCGGTGGGGCAAACTGGGCCTCGCACTCGTCATCGCGAACGAGATCAGAGGCTGCCTTGTGGTGGCTGGCATCGTCGGCGCATGGTGGTGGGGCGGGTAGGCCATCAGTTCACCACACAGGCCTGGCGACGGCGAGATGACGCAGAGCCCTCAGGGGTCAAAGTGTCAACGATTACGCCATATGTGATTTTTGATGCGGCTATGCCAGCATTTGGCCCAACCAAAACACCATAGGTCGCCTTGGAGATAGTCACACCATCCCCCGGGCCAATTACAGAACCATATGTGATCTTTGAGACATCAATTGTCATGTTTGGGCCACCAAGCCGAAGTTCTGCGCCGTGTCCTGAGCATTAGCTTGGGTCCATGCAGAGCCAGTTGCGGGGTCTGTTGTCCAACGTGCCCTGTAGGCAGTGTAGCCCGCGCCAATTCCAGCGTAGTTGCTTGCCTGATCGTAGTTTGTTGAGGATTTTCGGAGGCGCGCCTTAACATTTTGCGCGCCCGTCGCAGCCGAACGAACACGAGCGCTTACTTGCACAAGCTTGACGGTCCCTGACGGAAGCGTCATCGCGCTATGCGTGTAGGTTTCGGCATCGCCATTGTTCGTCAAGGTCGTTGCATCACCGTCATTGGTGGTGCTTTCATCTACATCGGTGTATGAGCCCGATCCCGCTGTGTAAAAACCGTCACCGGTTGGGGCAGCAATGCAATATCTATGGCCGATAGTGGCCTCATCACCCCAAATACATTCAGAGACGTGCCAGCGACCTGTCCCGCCAGCCCATCGCACGCGCCATTCATCGATATTTGTAACGGAAGTCATCGAGGCGCTTCCGCTCGTATAGATTGAGCTATTTATGTACCATTCAAATGATCCAGATGCTCCACAAACAATCTTAAAGTCAAACCTGAGCAGCGGGTTTCCAGATACGGTGTAAGAGCTACCGATATTCACCCATGACGATCCATTCCAGTATTGAGCTTGCGCTACATCATTGCTGGTGTGGTATATTCTGAATACGGGAGTTCCCGAACTATTATAAAGCTCAAGCCCTACAGATCCACTTTGCCATGTATTCCCCCGGTAGACGTAGAACGCCATCCAGAACGTTGTGAATGATCCTAGACCAGAACTTCCGGGCGTGACTGCCGATACATAATCAGACACAGTCGATCCGGCATACCAGGCATTCCTAATCCCGTATGTTCCATCAAACCGGTTGGATGTTGTTGTCTCAACTGCAGTCCCTGTATTGTAGAGTTCATGCAGTTCGGTCGCCGCGTAGAGTGTCATCAGTGTACTCCAATGATGGTGAAGGCCATGTCAGCGGCGGTCGCATCGGCCGTTCCCGGCGCTACAATCTTGAGGACATCGCCGGCAGCGATGCTCTTGCTGGTCCCGCTCGCAGTCGTGGCAGTCACGCTGCCGTCAGTGCCGACAGTGATTGTGCCGATCGTCACGCCATTGTTCTGCACATCGAGCGCGAATGAACTCGTCGGATTGGTGCCGA
>NZ_CCBH010000145.1:0-88605 GCF_001368935.1 Novosphingobium sp. KN65.2 | reverse complement strand
AAAAGTTTCATGAAACCCCGATCCGCCAGCCGGTGGATCGCTTCCGCTTTCCCAAAAGTGTCATTGCGCCGTCGCCGGGCTGTCGCGGAACTGGATATGGGGTGTCACAATCGGGCCATAGGAAACCGGCTTCGATCAACAACATCGGGGCAACCATGACCGACCTGCTTCCTCCCACCCCTTATTCGGATGGCGATGTCGACACCAACGACAGCCTTACCCCGTCGCTCGAGAGCCTTGCGGCCGAGCGCTTCTCGCGGCGCCAGGCAATCTTCGGCGGCGCCAAGGCTTCGAGCCTGGCTTTCTTCGGGACGGCCGTGCTCGCCGCCTGCAGTTCGGATGACGGCAACGGCGAGGGCCCGGTGGTCAGCGCCGGCGACAACGCGGCGACAAGCGCAGGACGCATCGTGACACTCACGGGCAGCGCCACCGGGATCAAGGGGCTGAAGTCTTCCGGCTGGTCCCAGACCAGTGGACCGAACGTCGAAATCATGGGCAGCGGCAACGAAGTGACGTTCATCGCTCCCGCCGTGGAAGCTGCAACCGATCTCGTCTTCACCTATCGGGCAACCAACATCTTCGGTGTCAGCAAGACTGCCTCGACCACGGTGCGCGTCTCACCGGCGGTCCTCGGCTTTGCCGCCGTTGCCAAGAACCTGAACGACATCGTGACGGTGCCGGAAGGCTATTCGGTCACGGTGATGACGCGCCTGGGCGACCCGCTGGCCGCTGGCGTTTCGGCCTATGCCAACGACGGATCGGACGAAAACTTCGCCCAGCGCATCGGCGACCACGGCGACGCCCTGCACTTCTTCGGCCTCAATGCAGCCGGATCGCGCGACGACAGCAGCTCGATCCGCGGCCTCATGGTCCAGAACCACGAAAACCTGAACGTGCAGTACCTGCACCCGAACGGCCCGACCACCAATGGCGACGGTTCGCGCCCGGCGGCAGAAGCCAGAAAGGAAATCGAGGCGCACGGCGTCAGCGTTTCCGAGTACAAGGACTCCGGCAACCGTACCTGGAGCTACGTCCAGAACAGCAGCTTCAACCGCCGCATTACGCCCAACACGCCGATGAGCCTGCACGGACCCGCTGCCGGTTCGGCCATGCTGGTCACCAAGTACGCCAAGGACGGCAAGTCCGGTCGCGGCACGATCAACAACTGCGCCAACGGCATCAGCGGTTGGGCGACCAATCTGACCTGCGAAGAGAACTGGGCCTTCTACTTCCGCCGCGACGCCAGTGACGCCACTGCCCGCACGGCCCGCGAACTGACTGCGCTTTCGCGCTACGGCGTGACCAGCACCAGCGGAAACTTCTCATGGTCGAAGGCGACCCCGAGCGACGACATGTTCGCAAAGTGGAACGCGACGATCCTGGGCGCGAGCGCCGCCGACGACTATCGCAACGAACCGAACCAGTATGGCTGGGTCGTCGAGATCGATCCCTACAATCCGGCTTCCACGCCGCGCAAGCGCACCGCGCTCGGTCGTTTCGGCCATGAAGGGGCCTTCGTGCAGATCGCCGCTGGCCAACCCGTCGGCGTCTACATGGGCGACGATTCGCGCCGCGAGTACCTCTACAAGTATGTCTCGAACGCCAACTGGGATGCGGCCGACGCCAATGCCGCCGACCGCCTCGCCGTGGGCGACAAGTACCTCGACAACGGTACGCTCTATGTCGCGCGCTTCAACGCGGACGGTACCGGTGAATGGCTGCCGCTGGTCTTCAAACAGGTTCCCAACCGTCCGGCCAAGGGTTCGACGCCCGAGTACGTCTTCGCCGACCAGGCCGACATCCTGATCAACACCCGCCTTGCCGCGGACGCGCTGGGCGCCACGCCGATGGACCGCCCGGAATGGACTGCCGGCAATCCGGTGACCGGCGAGATCTACCTTACCCTCACCAACAACAATGCTTCGAATCGTCCGCTGAACGGCACCGATGCGGCCAACCCGCGCCACTACGGCGATCCGAAGCTTTCGGGATCGACCGGCTACGGCAACCCCAACGGCCACATCATCCGCCTGCGCGAAAAGGCGAACACGACCGCGGCGACCGCGTTCACCTGGGACATCTATCTCTTCGGTGCGGACTCGACCGATGCCGACCCGGTCAACGTCAACATCTCGGGCCTGACCAACGACAACGACTTCTCGAGCCCGGACGGCCTGTACTTTTCGCGCAAGACCAATCCGGCAGGACAGGTGAAGCCGGTCATGTGGATCCAGACCGATGACGGCGCGATGACCGACCGCACCAACTGCATGATGCTTGCAGCGATGCCGGGAACCGTCGGAGACGGCGGTGCGAAGACGATTACCAACAAGGCTTCGGGCGGATCGACCGCGCAGCAGGCCACGATCGTCGGCACGGCGGCAAGCGCCGCCAACTTGCGTCGCTTCCTGACCGGCCCGGTCGAATGCGAGATCACCGGCATCGACATGACCCCGGACGGCCGCACGCTCTTCGTCGGCATCCAGCATCCGGGCGAGGACGGCACCCCCGCCGCCCCGACCAGCCACTGGCCCGACAGTCAGGCCGGTTCGGCCGCCGCCACGGTGCGCCCGCGCTCGGCGGTGATCGCCATCACCAAGAACGATGGCGGCGTGATCGCCCTGTAAGAGTTACCCTCAAGACTGCAGGACTGACGGACTGCGGACTTCTATCGGGAGGGGGCGCAAGATGCGCCTCCTCCCTTTTTTTTTGCTCAGGCAGCGAGCAGACCCTTCTGGCGCAGGAGCGCATCGGGCGCGGGCGCGCGGCCGCGGAAGGCTTCGAAGTTCTCCAGCGCGGGGCGGCTACCCCCGGTGGCAAGAACTTCACGCCGGAACTGCGCGCCGGCCTCGGCAGGCTTCCCGACCTCGGAGAACTGCTCGTAGGCGTCCGCCGAAAGCAGCTCCGCCCACAAGTAGCTGTAGTAACCCGAGGCATAGCCCCCGGCGAAAACGTGCTGGAAGGCATGACCGAAGCGGTGCCATTCCGGCGGAATCACCAGGGCCGCGCGCTTGCGGGCCGCATCGAGCGAACGCGCCACGGTATCCGCAGCGGGCTGCGTCTCGCGATGCATCCACAGGTCGAACAGCGCAAATTCGAGCTGGCGGGCGAGCTTGAGCGCGCTCTGGAACTGGCGGGCACCCAGCATGCGGTCGATCAGGGCATCGTCGAGCGGTGCCCCGGTATCGACATGCCGCGAGATGCGGCGCAGCACAGCCGGCTCCCAGGCGAAGTTCTCCATCAGCTGGCTCGGCAGTTCGACCGCGTCCCATTCGACCCCATGCACGCCCCCCAACGAGGGCACGTCGATCTCGTTGAGCAGGTGATGCAGCACGTGGCCCATCTCGTGGAACAGGGTCACGACATCGCTATGCGTGAGCAGCGAGGGCTTGCCCTTTTCCGCCGCGGCGAAGTTGCAGGTAAGGAAGGCGATGGGATTCTGTCGCTCGCCGGCGCGGCGCAGCAGCGGGCGGAAGCCGTTCATCCAGGCGCCGCCGCTTTTGCCCGGACGGGCGAAGTAATCGCAGTACAGGCCAGCGACCGGCACGCCCTTGTCAGTGAACTCGAGGTATTCGACGCTTTCGTTCCAGCTGTCGATGCCCGAGACGACGCGGCCCTCGATGCCGAAAGTCTCGGAGACGAGTTCGAGCAGGCCGTCGACCACGCGGTCGAGCGGGAAGAACCGCCGGATTTCCCCTTCGTCGAGATCGTGGCGTGCCTTGCGCAGCTTTTCGCTGGCCCAGCCCACGTCCCAGGGCTGGAGATCCTCGATCCCGAGTTCCTTGGCGAACGCGGCGAGCTCAGCCAGCTCCTGCGCGCCATTGGGCTTGCAACGATCGGCGAGGTCCGTGAGAAAATGCTCCACCTCCTGCGCGCTCTCGGCCATCTTGAGCGCCAGCGAACAGGCGACGTAGTCGGGAAAGCCCAGCAGCTTCGCGTGCTCCTGCCGCAATTCGAGCAGCTGCAGCATGGTTTCGCTGTTGTCGAATTTCCCGGCGTCGGGCCCCTGGTCGGAAGCGCGGGTGTTGAAGGCGCGGTAGACTTCGGCACGCAAATCGCGGTCATCGGCATGGGTCAGGACGGCAAGGACGGCAGGCGCATCCAGCGTGACCAGCCAGCCGCTCTTGCCCTGCGCCGCCGCGGCGCCCGCGAGGATCGAGCGTTCGACTTCGGGCAGCCCCGCCAGTTCGGCCTCGGTCAGTTCGCGGGTCCAGCTGCGGGTCGCATCCATCACCGCATCGCGAAAGGCGCTGGACAGGCGGCTCTGCTCGACGCCGATCTCGGCGAAGCGCCGACGGGCCTCGCCTTCCAGCGCCACGCCCGCCAGCTCGAACTTGCGCAGGGCGATGTCCACGGCGCGGCGACCGGCATCGTCGGGCGCAGATTCGCGCACCGCAGGGGCGGCAATCGCGCGGTAGAGTTCGGCATCCTGCCCCAGGGCCATGGCATAGCTGACGACTACCGGCTCCGCCTTGGCATGGGCTTCGCGCAGTTCTGGCGTCTCGGCCACCATCTTGAGATGGGATACGATGCCCCAGACATGGTCGAGCGCGGCATCGGCCAGTTCGCGCGCCATGAACACGTTCTGGAAATCGGGCAAAGGTTCGGCCTTGATCGCTGCCATTGCCGCCGTGTGATCGGCAATCGCCTGCTCTACCGCGGGTCCGACCTGCTCTGGGCGAACTTGCGAGAAGCGCGGCAGTTCGGCGGTTGGCAGCAGGGGATTGGCAGGATCGGGCATTGCAATGAGCTCCTTCGCCGTCGCGGCGAGCAGGTGTGTCGGGATCGGCCCGGTGCAGAACGCGCGGGGCCGTGCCCTGCCTAGATGTGCAGACTTGCCCGCAGTTGCAACGGTCAGGAGTTCGCCGAGCCGATCCCGGGCAGGTCAGCCCCCGGCGCGTCGGCCGGATCGTCCGGCGCCTGTTCCTCGGGGAGCGCGATCTCGCACTCCGGCACGCGGAAGTAGCCGCGGTCCAGCGCCTGCGTGCCGAGCCGCTCGCTGGACGTGAGGCTGACGAGCCAGGGAGAGGCCAGTAGCCCCACAGTCAGCGGCGAAAGCCACAGCGCCGTCATCGGATCGATGAAGGCAGTTGCGGCGAAAAGGAGACCCAGGCCGATATGCTCGCGCAAGTCCAGGATCACCTCGCGCACCTGGATGCGGCGCGCCTCGCGGACCTGCGTCGTCCAGCCCGAGGGAATGCCGAGCAGCAGGCCGAGCACCGCCTTGGTCTGCGTCACCATCGTTACCGGCGCCATCAGGATAGCCAGCGGCACTTCGAGCGCCACCGACTTGAGGATGCCGCCGACCCCGCCGAACGCCTTGCGCCGTCCGGCATCGGCCAGCATCCAGATCGTGCCCATCAGCTTGGGGCCGAAAAGCAGGAGCACCGTCAGCCACAGTACGCTGGGCGGTGCAACGCCCACAAAGCCGTCACTCCCGCGCGAGGCTGCCTGGGCGATGGCGGTGAGGATCAGCAGGAACCAGCCCGGCGAAGTGAGATAGGCCGATGCGCCGATCAACAGGTGCAGGCGGCTCGCCCAGTTGAGACCTGAGGCATCAAGCAGACGCAGGTGCTGCAGGTTGCCCTGCATCCAGCGCCGGTCGCGAATGGCGTGATCGACGACGGTCGGCGGGAATTCCTCATAGCTGCCGCCGATCATAACCATGTGCACGGCCCAGCCGCGGCGGCGCAAGAGCGCCGATTCCACCATGTCGTGGCTGAGGATATGGCCGCCGAAGGGAGGCTTTCCGGGCAACTCGGGCAGGCCGCAACTCTCGGCGAAGGCGCGGGTGCGCACGATCGCGTTATGGCCCCAGAAGTTCGCTTCCGATCCCGACCACCAGAGCAGGCCAGCCGACGAAATCGGCCCATAGGCCTCGCTGGCGAACTGCATCCAGCGCTGGAACAGGGTGCGGGCATTGATGATCATCGGCACTGTCTGGAGCAGGCCGATCGAGGGCCGCTCCTCCATGATCGCGGCCATGCCGACGATGGCATCGCCGCTCATCAGCGAATCTGCGTCGAGGATCAGCATGTTCTCGTAGGCCGCGCCGAAGCGCTCGACCCATTCCGCGATATTGCCGGGTTTGCGCGCGATGTTCTTCTCGCGCCTGCGGTAATAGACCTTGATCTTCGCCTCGGCCGCCACCTCGCGCCAGACGGCCAACTCGCGCTTGCCGTGCAGCTCGTTCGAATCGCTCAGCACGAAGAAGTCGATCCACTCGCCGCCGCCGGCCTCGTGAATCGACTGGGCCATGGCCCGCACTCGCCCGAAGGTCGCCTCGACGCTTTCATTGTAGACCGGCATCAGCACGGCGGTGCGGTGGCGCAGCGAGGACGCAGGGCTGGGGATCGCGGTGAAGCCGGGATGCTCACCGCTGATAAGCTTGAGAAAGCCGAACGCCGAACTGACGAAGCCGAAAGCGATCCAGCAGAACAGCGGCACGAAGAACAGCAGCAGCACGATCTCGAACGGATCGAGACCATCGCGCGAGAAGGTGAAGCGCAGCTCGCTCGATGCGGCGAGGCCGATGACGCCGGTCAGCGCGATCAGGAGCAGGCGCTTGACGACCAGCCCATGCGGACGGGTCTCGACCTCGATCGAGCCGGGAGGATTGCCGTGCAGCCGCTGGACCGGCATTTCCAGCGGCGCTTCCTCGGGAAGCTCGCGCAAGGATGACGTCATGACTTCAGCACCTTTATCACAGTCTCGCTGAGCGCGGCATCGCCGCGCTTGAGGTAGAGCCGGAATTCCTTCTGCGCGGTCGCGCCGGGGCGCACGTCCAGCATCGCCCGCCAGCGGTTCTCCTGACCGACGACGGGGTAGGCATGGGCGGAAATCAGCGCCTCAGCAGGCAGGTTGGTCGCCGCCTCCACGCCGCTGGAGCGATCCAGCCCGGCCAGACCGGGTCCGGCGAAATCGAACACGAACTTGCGCCCGTCTTCAATTGCGGCAGCCCCGGGAATCCCCGCCGGCCCTTCGAATAGGTCAACGCACCGCGCGGCAGCCTCGGCACTGGGATCGTCGGAAGTCCACGTCAGGCGATAGGCCACATCGCGGCGGCCGCCCGCCATCGCCGGTTCGTCCCCGCACCAGAACATCGCGATATTGTCGAGCGTCTCGGCGTCGGTCGGCATCTCGTAGAGCATGACCGCGCCCGCGCCCCAGTCGCCCCGGGGTTCAACCCATAGCGAGGGACGGCGGTCGTAGAACACGCCGTCATCCTGGTAATGGTCGAAGTTCTGGTCGCGCTGGATCAGGCCAAAGCCCCGGCAGTCGTCGGCACGAAAGGAACTGAGCGTGGCGCCTTGCGGATTCTCCAGCGGTCGCCAGACCCGTTCACCATTGCCGGACCGGATCGCCAGCCCGTCCGAATCGTGGATCTCCGGACGCCAGTCGCCGCGCGGGCCGGACTGGTCGTACCAGAACATGCTGGAGGCCGGAGCGATGCCGAGCTGCCTGATGTCGCGGCGGAAGAACAGCGAGGCCGTCACGTCCTGGACGACGCCCCGATCCCCCGTCATGCAATCGAAGAGATAGGCGCCGGAGAGGCTGGGACCATCGAGCAGGGCATGGATCCGCAGCCGCGTCTCACCGAGCTGCTCGATCCAGAACTCGCGGAATGAAGGAAATTCCTCGCCGGTCGGCAGGCCCGTGTCGATGGCGATGCCGCGGGCAGACAACCCATACTGGTCGCGCGAACCCGAGGAGCGGAAATAGGACGCGCCGAGATAGGCGAGCCAGTCGGAACGGCCGTCGGCATCCATGACCCGGAAGCCCGCCGCATCGGCATCCTTGCCCCCGCGAAACAGGCGAGAGGTATCGACGATCTCCCGCGCCATGCCCGATTCGACGATGTGCATGGTAACGGCATAGGGCGCGATCGCCTTGCTCGCCGGGAACAGGCGGACATGCCCGGCAATCGCCTCCGCCTCGCCGTAAGTCAGCTTGACCATCTCGTCGTAGTCGGAAACCGCAGTGCCTGAGACCGGCGGGGTGACATAAGGCCTGGCCGCCAGCGCGCGGGCACGCGCCGCCAGCGCCTCGTGCGAAAAAGGCCGCGCCGGCCCGAGCCTGCTGCGCGCCGCCAGCGCGCCCGCAGGCAGCAGTGCCGTTCCGAAGAGAGTCATGAAAAGGCCGGCCGCACCGCGACGGGTCAGCGAAAAGCCTTCTGTGGGCACATGATGAGGTGCTCGGGCACCGGACTGGTCAGACAGGGCACTCAACCTTCGCTGTTATCGAAAGCTCGGGCAGCAATACGCACAGGACGGTTCCTTGTTTCGCATCGGACCACCGGGGCCACCGAATCGGCCGGTCACCGGGGACTGCCATCCTGCGCAGGAGCATCGCGCCAGCCGGTGATGACCTGCATGCCGGGCTCCACCCCCTTTGCAAATATCTCCGTGCGCCGGCCATCGCTGCCGCCGGTGGTCACGTAGACACGGCGCGGTTCACCGTCATCGCTCAGGAGATAGATGCGGTCCCGATCGCGACCAACCGAGCCTTCTGGCGCGAATTCGAGGGCGGAATTGGGCACCAGCAACACGTCGCTGCGTTCGGGAAGCTGGATTTCCAGCGATGCCGCAGTTCCGGGCGTGACCCGATTCCCGGGCTGTTCGAGAACGAAGACCGCCCTGCGCCCACCGGCATCGGCATCGATCCGCTCCAGCGTCGCGGAAAGCTCTTCCTCGGGGTTGTCCTCCAGCCGCACGCTTGCCCTGGCGCCTGGGCGCAGCTGCGAAACTTCATTGCCGGCGACCGGGACCGTGATCGTGAGACGCTCCAGTCCGGAAGTCAGCGCGAACAGCGGCACGCCTTCACGCACGCGGCGACCCGGCTCGACATATCGTGCAACCACCCAGCCATCGATCGGCGCGCGCACGACGGCGGCCTTCAGTTCGCCGGTGCCTTCCTTCACCCGCAAGCGCGCCGCGTCCAGCCTGGCACGCGCCGCGGCTTCCTCCTGCCGCGCCCGGCTTGCATCGGCCCGCGCCGATTCCAGTTCGTTGAGCGAGGGAACGCGCTTGTTCGACCGTCGCCACACGCTTTCGAAGCGGGCGAGCCGCGATGCGGTTTCCTGCACCGAAACCTGCGCCGCATCGAGCGAGGCCTGCGCCGCCGCAACATCGGCCTTGGCGATCTCCAGCGACTGCCGGACCGGATCGGCATCGATCCGCGCAAGGACCTGACCGAAGCCGACCTTGCCCTTGGCCGGTCCTGGCACGGCAGCGACGACGCCGTCCAGCCGCGCCTTGACCGTGATGTTTTTCTGCCCCCGGATCGTCCCGCTCTCGGCCAGCAGGGGAACGAAATCCCCCACCTCGACCGGTGCGGAATAATAGGGGCTGTCCGTCCCGGTAAGGAACCGCACCAGCAGCACGGCCACGGCAATCGCCGCCAGCGTCAGGAAAACGAGGCTGAGAAGGTGCCGCCGGGCGCGCTTCGGGGTGGCGCCCAGGAAGATATCGAGCGGGGAATGATGCGCGTTGTCACTCACAGACCGTCACCTCGGGCAGAACACCCACGCCCGGGGCGGGCGCGGCAAGGTCCGCCTCGCTCCAGCCGCGGCCCTGCGCCGTCCACAAGCGGATCGAGGCGGTGGCGAGATCCGCCCGCGCCCTGATCCGCGCTTCCTCGACGGCGAGCGCCGCCGCTTCCGCCACGTAAACCGTGGAGAAGTCGCCGGTTCCCGAGCGATAGGCGAGGCGCGCATCCTTCGCCGTCATCCGGGCACTGCGCCCGCTTTTTTCCAGCTTTGCCTGCCGCGCCGCCGCCGCCGCAACCGCCTCGCGGTCGCGGGTCATCCCGGCAAAGGCATCCCTTTGCGCTTCGCGATACTTGGCGACCGCCAGCGCGGCGGGCGAATCCGCGGGCGCCGTCTCGGTATCGCCGGAGAGTACGGCGTCGAGGTCCTCCTGCGTGACCTTCTGGCGCGTCATGTCCGCGATCAGGCTGTTCTCCAGCGCCAGCAGGTCGGCCCGGTGCGCCACCGAAAGGCGCGTCGTGCCGGCAACGTTCGCGGCGATATCGGGAACCTGCCCTTCATCGCCGAGCGCGGTCGCCAGCCCTTCAAGCTCCATGCCGGTCAGCCGCGCCAGTTCGCGCTTGGCCGCTTCCAGTCTTTCGCGCGAGGCATCGAGATCGCTTTGGGTGACCGAGACCAGCGAACCGGCGAGCCCGGTATCGAGCCCCGGTGCCAGTCCCGCCTCGCGGCGAAATCCCGCGATCTCTGCGTTATCGTTGAACTGCGCGAGCATTTTTGCACGCAGGTCGAACACTTCCTGCAGGCGCCGAACCTCGAAATAGGCGACGGCAATGTCGGCCGCGACATGGGCGCGGCGATCGGCATAGCGATAGGCGCGGGCCTGGCTGGCCGCTTCGTCGGCATTCTTCGCGCTGGCATTGAACAGGCGCTGGATACGCGATCCCAACTTGCGCGCTGCCGCATCGGCCTGAAGTTCCCTGGCCTGCAGACTGAGACTGTCGCAGACAAGCGATGGATTGGCCTTAAGGCCGCGTTCGACAAGATCGGCCAGAACCGGATCGCCCGCGGTCTGCCACCACAGCGGCTGCCACGCCCCGTCTGCCGCCGCCGCAGCCTCGCTTCCCGCCTCGGCTGCGCTGGCCTCCGGTTGCAACCCACCCAGTTCTGCCTGGGTCGCGGTGCATCCCGCCAGCAGCAGCGCCAACGTCGTGGCCGCAAGGGTGGAACGGTATGAAGGGAGGTCCGACACGGAATTTCGCATAGCAGCTAAACCGCGAGAGGCAATTGCAACAAGGGGGAGATGACCGCGCCTCGACAACGGCTCGCATCACCCCGCAGATGCATGGAACCGGCTGAAACGATTGGGAAACGAGGCGAGCCGCAGATCGATTGCGGCTGCAAACCGCGCAAGACGCGTTAGCTCACGCCAGTTGGACGCCCCCCCGTGCCCTTGGCGATGTCGCTCAATCGCGATCCGCCAGACGCATCTCGAGATGGTTGGCCAGCGCATCCAGCCATCGGTCATGCGCATCCTCGGCAGGTCCGCCCGACCGTCAGACGCCGTTCATCGGCGAGATCGCGTCACTGCGAAAGCGCAGGGGTAGGCGGACCGGCCGCACGACCGACCTGCGCCCGGCAGACCTAGTCCGTGACGCGAATCTTGGTCCATGACGCGAATCGTGCGCCCGAAAATTCCATCAGGCCCGCCTGCCCAACCTGCGAGATACAGCGTGGCCCGTTATCCGGGAAACACAGCCGCCTGCAGCACCTTGCGGCGGTACAGGCGGCTGCCGTCTCGGTTTAGAAGTCGATCCGCGCACGCAGGCCATAGCTGCGCGCATCGTTGAGGAAGCGGATGTTGAGCGCCGAGCCAACCAGCGACTTCTGAGACACTTCCTTGTCGAAGAGGTTGCTGGCCCATGCCTCGAGGCGCAGGTTGTCGATAGTCAGGCCCGCGCCGAGGTTCACCGTCGCAAAGCCCTTCTGGCGGTCGGGGAAACCCGCCTCCAGCGCGTTCTGGCGGGTTCCGTCCAGGAAAACGATCTCGGTTTCGTTGAACTGGCTGAGGAAATACGACGAACGGTAATTGACCAGGGCCTGCCAGTCGAAGCGGGCCGCCCCGATGTCGAACCACTGCGACAGGCGTGCGGAGACGTTCATCTTCGATGCCAGCGGCAGGCGATTGCCGACTAGGCTGATCAACGGCGAGTTGCCGCCCGCGCTGTTGTCCAAAGCGCGCACGTCGGCAACGACGCCCTTGGTGATCTTGGTGTTGAGATAGGCAGCGTTCACGTCGACACCGAAGTGGGCCGGCAGCTTGAACCGCAACTCGGCTTCCGCACCGTAGATGCGCGAAGCGCCGATGTTGCGGTTGACCAGCGAGTACCCGTTGCAGACCGCGGGTGTCTGGCTCGTGTCGAGGTTGATGCAGGTCAGGTCCTGGAAGACCTGGTTCGAGTAATCGTAGTAGAAGCCGGTCAGGTTGAAGACCGCCCTGCGTCCGAGGAAATCGAAGCTGTTGCGGCTGCCTACTTCATAAACGATCAGCTTTTCCGGGCTGTAGGTCTCGGGGATGAGCGACCCGTTGAAGCTGTCGTTGAACCCACCCGACTTGTGTCCGGTCGATACCTTGGCATAGACCATGTTGTCATCGCTGAGGTCGTATTCGACTCCCAAACGCCAGTCGACGAAGTTGAACTTCGAGCTGCCCACCTGCTGGCCGGGAATGGTCAGGTTGGCGTAGCTGAAGCCCCCGTTGCGATCCGAAGGGTTGTTCGTGGGGCAGTTGACGAAACCATTGTCGATATCCGGACGGTCGATGCAGGTGCCGTTCGGGTTGGTGCCGTCGGCGATAGCGCCGATCTGGGCGATCAGCGTGTCACGCAGACCCGGGGTCTTGGTACCCTCGATCAGGAACTGCGCCATGCCCTGGTTCGACGTGATGCCGCTGACGTCGAAGTTGGGACGATCGAGCAGCGCGGGGCGGAAGCCCTCGGTGCCGATCCGCGTCGCAAAACAGCAGGCATAGTCTTCGCCGCCGAGCGTTAGCGCCCAGTTTCCGCCGATGCCGTAGCGCGACTTCTTCTCCTTGGTGTAGCGAAGGCCGCCGATGACGCGCAGGCGATCGGTCAGGTCGTATGTGCCGTCACCGTAGAACGCATAGCTTTCGCCGTTCACGTCAGGCATCACGAACTCGGTTGCCGAGTAACAGCAGTACCCGCGATCCGAGAGCGCGAGGTAGCCCACTGCCTGATCTTCCTTGAAGTAGAACCCGCCGACATTCCAGCGCAGGCGCTGGTCGTCATTGGCGAAGAGCCGCATTTCGTAAACCTGGCTCTTCGACTTGGTCTGCCAGAAGTTTCCGGAAAAGTTGTCGTACTGGACCGCCGAGAGATCGCGGCCCGGATAGTTGATGCCGTCGCTCGAAGCATTGACCTGGTAGAAGTCGACCGAGCGATAGCTGCCGGTCAGCTCGGCGCTGAAGGTTCCGAAATCATAATTGATCTTGCCCTGAACGCCCCATAGCTCGTTCGACATGTCGCCCTGGAGACCGCGATAGACAACGTCCTTGAGGTCCAGATCTTCCGGACGCAGGCCGGTTGCAACCACCGCGCTGTAGATGTTCGCTCCGGGATAGCCGGTGCCCGTTTCCTTGCCGTAGTCGCCGACGAACGAGAGGCTGAGCTTGTCGGTCGGCTCCCAGAGCATCGACAGGCGACCTGCGTAGTTTTCTTCGAGACCGGCGGGCTTGAGGCCGCGTGCCGGCTCTCCGGTCGAAGCGTTCTTGAAGCCGTAATCGCGTTTGACGTAGTAGCCCGCCGCGCGCAGCGCGAAGGTGTCGCCCACCGGAATGTTGATCGCGCCTTCCGCGGCATTGGAAGAGCGGTTGCCGGCTTCGGCCTGCAGATAGCCGCTGAACTGGCCGAGACGCGGCTTCGCGGTGATGATGTTGAGCGTTCCGGCCAGCGCATTGCGACCGTAGAGCGTGCCCTGCGGTCCCTTGTTCACTTCGACGCGGTCAAGGTCGTAGAACATCAGGCCCAGGCCGCGCGGGCGCGGAATGTAGGTCCCGTTGAGGTGCGGTGCTGCCCCCGGATCACCCAGTTCCGTGTTGTTGGCCGAGCCGACGCCGCGGATGAAAATCTCGACATTGCCTTCCTGGTTGGCAATGCTGAGGCCCGGAACCGCGACCTGCAGCTGGCGCAGTTCGGAAATGCCGTCCTGGCGAAGCTGTTCGGAACCGAGCGCCTGCACGACGCCCGAGACATCCTGCAGGTTCTCCGCACGGCGGTTTGTCGTCACGATGATCGCTTCGCTGTCGTCGCTCACCGTGTCAGTGCTCGCGCGCTCCTGCGCATGGGCCGGAAAGGCCGCCACCGACGATAGCAATGCGAGCAGCGCGGAGCGCCGGAAATTACGCCGAGTCATTTCATCCTCCCTGTCTGGATTTCATTTACAAGCAAGTTGCGGGCCCGACGGCGCGAGGATGCGCGCCGAGGACAATGTCATGTCGAGACGACCGGCCGTCGTGATCGATAGCGGTTTGTCGACGCGGCTCATGTCCACGCCGGCCTTTTCGAAGCAGCGCAACGGAATCGCCAGGCGGGTCCATTTCTGCGTGACCGCAGCCTGCGCGAGCATGTTGCCGATCGGGAAACCTCCGAGGCAGTTGTCACCGCAGGTCATGAGCAGGCTGACATCGGCAGTCGGCGCGGAATTGACCTTGAATTCCAGTTCGAGGGCAAGTTCGCCGTTGGCCTCGCGCGACAGATCCACCGGCTCATCCTGTACGATGGCGGCAATGGCCTTGCCTGCGCCCGTCCAGTTCAGACGAACCGAGTCCTCCTGCGCCGTGCGGTCGACCGCACGCGCTTCGATGAGCGACGGCCCCGGGTTCGTCGACAGTGCCCCCGGTGCACCGAGCAGCAAGCGACGACCGTTCCCGGGCCGACCCGCGGCGAAGAGGATTCCGGGATCGGCAACCGCAGCGCTTGCACGCTGTTCGGGCAATCGAGGCAGTTCGCCACTGTCGCCGAACCTCAGTCCGAAACCATAGGGAAAGAGCGGATCATAGTCCTTGTCGCCGAAGTTGACCGCCGTCTGGTCGCTCGACTTCGGCCAGCTGTAAGGCAACTTGCCGTGGAAGTCGGACTTGCCGAACAGGACATCTGCCACGCCGCCGCCTTCGGAACCGGGCAGCCAGGCAGCGACGAATGCATCCGCGGCATTGAGGAACGGATTGACCCACATGGCGCGCCCGGAGAGGAACACCGCGACCGTGGGGACGCCCTTGGCCTTGAGCGAACGCAGGAGCGCCAGGTTCTTCGCATCGTCGAAGGCGACATCGGGCCGGTCGCCCTGGAACTCGGCATAGGGATCTTCACCGAAGACAACGATGGCGACATCGGGCTTTTGCGAATAGCTGCCGTCCACCGACAGGGTCGCCTTTCCGCCCGCGGCCCGGACCGCCTCGTCGATCCCCTCCCAGATGGTCCGGGCATTGGGGAAATCGGCACGCTTGGTGCCGGTGCCCTGCCAGCTCAGCGTCCAGCCGCCGGCCTGCTTGGCCATGTTGTCGGCGCCATCGCCCGCCACCAGCACGTTGGCCGAAGCCTTGAGCGGCAGCACGCGACCGGCATTCTTGAGCAGGACGAGGGACTCGCGCACCGCCTGGCGTGCAACCGCCCGGTGTTCCTTGCTTCCGAGCAATTCGAAGCGCCCGCCGTAAGGCCGGGACGAGGGCTTGCCTGCCTCGAACAGACCGGCACGGATCTTGACGCGCAGGATGCGGCGCACGGCATCGTCGAGGCGCGCCAGCGGCAGCGTGCCGTCCTTCGCATGCGCGAGCGTCGTTCGGTAGAGGTCCTTCCAGCTGTCCGGGGCCATGTACATGTCGAGTCCGGCATCCACGGCCTGGGGGCAGTCGGTGGTCGTGCAGCCCTTGACCTGACCGTGCCCGTTCCAGTCACCGACCAGGAAACCGTCGAAGTTCCAGCGATCCTTGATGAGATCGGTCATCATTGAGCGGTTGCCGTGCATCTTGGTGCCGTTCCAGCTCGAGAAGCTGACCATGATCGATTGCACGCCCGCATTCAGCGCCGGGATGTAGGGCGGGCTGAACAGGTCGCGCAGGCGCGCCTCGGACATCTGGGTATCGCCCTGGTCCTTGCCGCCACTGGTGCCGCCATCGCCCAGAAAGTGCTTGGCTGTGGCGACGATGTGCGGTCCGCGAAGCCAGTCCTTGTCGCCCAGCTTGCCCTGCAAGCCTTCGATCAGCGGCGCGGCATAGCTGGCGCCGATTTCGGGAGTCTCGCCGAAGCCTTCGTAAGTGCGGCCCCAGCGGTCATCCCGCACGACGGCAAGCGTCGGTGCGAAGGTCCAGTCGAGACCCGTCACGCGCATCTCTATCGCCGTCGCCTCGCCGATGCGGCGGATCAGCTCCGGATCGCGCGTCGCCCCAAGGCCGATGTTGTGAGGAAACAGCGTGGCGCCAACGATGTTGTTGTGACCGTGGACGGCATCGCTGCCCCAGATGATCGGGATGCGGGGGAGTTTGCCGCTCGGCTTCATCGACGCGGCATAGAACGCATCCGCCGCCGCCAGCCATTTCTCGGCCGGTGTGTTGTAATGACCATCCGGCGTAGTGTTGCCGCCGTTGAGCACCGAACCGAGGTGGTAGCGATGGACATCTTCCGGCGTCACGCTGCCGACGTCGGCCTGGATAATCTGCCCGACCTTCTGCTCCAGCGACATGGCCGCGATCAGCTTGTCGATGCGGGTTTCGACCGAGGGATCAAGTGGGACTGTCGCCTTGCGGGCCGGCCACTCCTGCGGGTGCGCCTGACCGACGCCCACTTCCGCCACGGCCGCCTGCGCCGCCGCGAGATCCGCGAAGCAAGCGGAGGCCATGGCCACCAGCGACGTCGTACCAAGCGCCAGTGCGGCGCTGCCTGGCAGTTTCATTTCCTCTCCCACCTTACAAAATTGTCAACGTTTACCGACGAGACGGTCAACGTTTACTGTCGATTGTCGACAGAAGTCAATAGACCCGCTAAGAAGGTTTCGCGCGTGGGGACAGCGATCCGGGAAATTGACCTAAATTGCTGATTGGAGAACACAATTTCGAAGAGACCAACGATCGTCGATATTGCGCGGGTCGCTGGCGTCACACCCAAGACCGTTTCTCGCGCGCTCAACGATGCCCCTCACGTCAGCGAGAAAGTCCGCCAGAAGGTCAAGGAGGCCGCGGCGGCGCTCGACTATCATCCCAACATCGCCGCGCAGAGCCTGATCGCACGGCGTTCCTATCTCATCGGCCTGACTTATGAGCGGCCTAGCCCCAGTTATGTCGTCGAGCTGCAGAACGGTGCGCTCAGCCGCCTCGAAGCCGGGCGCTACCGGCTCGTCGTACTGCCTTTCAGTCAGGTAACGAACCGTCAGGAGGAACTTGGCAAGCTGCTCCTGCGCGCCGGTCTCGACGGAGTGCTGCTTGCGCCTCCGGCCTGCGACCAGCCTCTGCTGCTCGACATGCTCGACCGCCAGAAGTTGCCCTATGCGCGCATCACCCCGCACAGCGAGCTCGATCGCGGGCTCGTCGTCACGATGGACGAAGTGGCGGCGGGCGAGGCAGTCGCGGCGCATCTCCTGACCCTTGGCCACAGACGCGTGGCGATCATTCTGGGCGACCCCTCCCACGCCGCAAGCATCGGACGCATGGACGGCTATCGCCGCGCCTTCGAAAAGGCAGGCATTGCCATCGATCAGGACCTCGTCGTCACCGGCGACTTCACATTCGATGTCGGCTACCGGGTTGCGCTGGAGTTGCTGCGTCGCACGCCCCGGCCCACCGCGATCCTCGCGCAGAACGACGATATGGCTGTCGCCGCGATGGCCGCAGCGCGCGAACTGGGGCTTGCGGTTCCGCAGGATGTGTCCGTCGCCGGGTTCGACAATTCCGAAGTTTCGCGCACTGCATGGCCGCAGTTGACCACGGTGAACCAGCCCGTACGCGAGATGGCGTGGGACGCAGCCGACCGGCTCATCGCCGCGCTCGACGGCGAAAGCGAACCACAGGAACCGCGCCGCCGCGATCATGCGCACGAACTTCTCGTCCGCGCCTCTACCGTTCCGCCACCGGCCTGATGCCCATGGCAGACGATCCGAAAGACTACTTCGCAACCAGCGGAGGGTCTGCATTTTCGACGAGTTCGCGCGCCTGGGCTGCGAACCACGAACCGGCAGGCGGCGCGATCACGCCTCGCTCGGGGTCGGCTGGGCCGCCATGCCCGCGATGACATTGGCCATCCGATTCACCGGGAATCTTGATCCAGAGATAGGCGTCGACATAAGCCTCTTCGCTCTCGAGCGTCGGCCGACGCCCCAATCCACGCCCCGGCGGATTGCACCAGACCTCCGCGTCCGCGTACTTGCCAGTCGGCGGTGACCAGCCGCCACGCCCGTTGCGGCTGGAATCGATCACCGCGCGCTTCTGAACTCCCGGATCGCGTGCGACTCCCAATTGCCCGAACAGTTGGTTGTAGGACGCGTCGGTCCTTGCGACCGAGGCCCCGAACCCGGCCTCATCAACACCCTTGTCGTGCGCGGGGCATTGGCGCGGCTCCAGCCCGCCCCGGTTCACCAGCGCGATGCAATCGCTGACCCACCGCGCGTAAGGCACGAGGCGCGCATCGCTCTCGTAATTCGAAACATTGAGGAAGAAACCATCTGCCCTTGCCACATCGGCACGGATCAGGCGGCTTGCGGCTTCCGCGGGCGTCAGCCAGCCGCTTCCGGTACCGTCGAGGTAGAGGCCGACATTCGGCAGCTCGGAAAGTGTCAGAACCGCGTCTCGCAAGAGTTCGAAACGCGTATCGGCGGCGCGTTCGTCGAGGCCTTCAGGGCGACAGTTCTCAAGCTCTTCCGAAAGCGTGCGATGCCAGGGAATGACGCCCAGCCCGTCAGGTTCGAGAATGACGATTGCCTCACGATCCCCGATCCCTTTCGCAAATCCGCGAATCCAGGCGCGATAGGCAGCGCCGTCCTTCGCGCCCCCGGCAGAATAGAGCGCGCAGTCGCGGTAGGGAATATTGTAGGCCACGAGCACCGGTACTTCGCGCCGGGCAACTGCACGGTCGACCAGGGCACGAACCTTGCGCTCGACCCTTTCGGGCGTGCCATCGGTGAACCATGATGCCGAAGGAATGCCTGCCATCGCCAAGGCGTCGCGGCGTGCCTGCCCTGCCAGGCGCTCCGCGATCCTGGCTGTCGTGCTTTTCGGATCGACGAAAAGTCTGCGCCCCTCCGCTTCGTTAGCCCGCGCGCACAAGGGGGACGCGCATAACAAAAGCGCCAGCAGCAATCGGATCACAAGCTTCAGGTCCCTCCGTTAAACGGCAGGATTATCAAATTGATATCCGACAGGGAAGAATGAGAGGATTACAATCTTGAACGGCAGAACCGAATGCCCCTCAAGAGGGGCTGCGCCAGCTGCCGCGACTATTGCGCCGCCGCCTGCCGAGACGGCGAAACCTCAGTCGCGGGTCAGGAAAATCGGGTTGCTGTAGAACCACAAGTCAGCCCCGGGATCTTCGCCGGGGACATCGACGTCCGGTTCGCCCTGCTTGGTATTGGTTCCGCGCAGACGCAGGTAGATTTCCCCGTCGAAGTCGGGAATCCGGTACTGCAGCGTGACCTTGCCGCTCTTGCCGCTAGCCCTCGGTATCGGGAACTGCCGCGCAACGTGGGTATCGATTCCACCCGATGTGCCCACCGAGCCGACGATGACATCGACATGATCGAGCGCGGCATCCACCGCCATCCCCGGCTTGCCCACTGCCCCCATAAGCTCGATCGTCAGCAACGTGGGCCCCTTCGCGGGTAGGGCAAGTGTCGAGCCCAGTTCGACCGGCCTTCCGGCCACTGCAAGCGAAACCCCCGTCACCAGATTGCCGGTACTCACGAAGACGCGGCCTTTGCGCAAACCGTCGAGGATGTCAGCCGGTTCGCGGCGCGAATGAACCCAGGTCTTGGCATATTCGCCCGGCCAGAAATCGGCGCCGCCTTCGCTGTGGTGGCCATGCGAATCCGACCCCGCCGTGATCCACCAATGCCGCCCTTCGGACAGCATTGCGTCCCATGCCCCGCCCAGCGTCGCGGTCATCTGGTCGAAGCCGCCCATCGTGGGGTAGCCGCCGTACAGGCCGCGAGAGCCATGGGCGGCGTCCCTGCCTTTCTCCGGCATTGCGGCCTGATGACCCGGAATGCCTTCCATGCCGACTGCGACGTGGGGGGCTACATCCATCCATCGGCGGAATTCTTCGGGATCATGAAGCCCCCACAGGCCCGGGCCAGTGGCGGTACGTGAAGGATGGTTGGCGAGCAGGACCGGCCGGGGCGTCAGCCCCTCCATCATGCGCAGCGCCTCCAGCATCCTGGGCTTCGAATCGCGCGCCGGATCGGTCGGCCAGGCGTCGCGCTCGGCATAGCCGGCCTCGATCCGGCGCAGGTTCTCGCGCTCGGAAGGATCGCGCGGCATGATAAGCGTTGCATGCTCTCCGCCGGGTGTGTCGAACTCCAGCCCGTAAAATACGATGAGGTCGGGGACCGCCTTGCGCACATCCTCGATCACCGGCCAGGCAACGCGATAGTTCAGTTCGGAATGGTGCGGGCCACCGTGATCCGTCGCGACCATCCAGTCCAGACCGAAGCGGCGGGCCATCTGCGCGTTCTGCAAACCGGTGTGACGGCTGTCCCCGCCCAGAACCGGCTTTGGCGCGGCCTCGGGATGCGCCGGATCGGGCTGCCAGCCCGCGCTGAATTCAGAATGGACGTGATGATCCCCCGCCAGCCACTCACGCGGGCCGTCCTCGCCACTTGCTTGCCCGCCCCCCCCTAGCTGCCCGCTTGCGGCGGTGGCGAGGAAGAAGGTGACCAAGGCAAGCGACTGCCTGCCGATGATGGATTTGCGCATGAGTGTTCTGTTCGCCTGTCTGCGAATCCCAATAGTGCGAGCCCCCGACCCTCTCCCTTTCGGGGAAGGACCAGGGGCCCACAGGCATCGGAAGATCAGAGACTTACGCGTGCAGAGAGGCGCACGGTGCGGCCGTAGTCGGTGTAACCGGCGAGCCAGTTGTTATCGACGTAGTCCAGCTGCTTCGCGTCCAGGATGTTGATGCCCTGCAGCGAGATCTGCGCATAGTCGGTAACCCGCAGGCTGAGGCTGCCGTCAACGCTGCCGAATGCCTTGGAATTCTGCGACAGGCGGTTGTTGGTGCCGACCGACTGCAGCACGTTGCCGCGCCAGCTATAGCTCAGCCACGCTTCGAACGGACCGTTCTCGTAGAAACCGGTCAGGTTGTAGCTGTGCTTGGCGATGCCGGCGAGGTCGTCCTTGATCGTGGCGCTGTAGGTCGCCTTGCTGTCGGTGACGGTGTAGTTCGCCTGCAGGCCCAGCCCGTCGAACGGGGCGGGCAGGAAGGTGAACTGGTGCTGGAAGGCCAGTTCGAGGCCCTTCACCCAAGCATCGCCGCCATTGGTCGGGGCGGTCAGCTTGTAGACGTTGCCGTCGACGGTGAAGTCGGTCACCTGATTGTACACGAAAGTGCCGATGTCCTTGTAGAAGACACTGGCGATCAGGGCGCTGCTGGGGGCGAAGTAGTATTCCACGCCCGCGTCGTACTGCCACGCCTGGAAGCGCTTGAGGTTCGGGTTACCGCCATTTGCCTCGAAGATCAGGCCCGACGAATTCAGCGTCAGACGCGGTGCGAGGTCGGCCAGCGACGGCCGCGTGATGACGCGGGCCGCCGCAAAGCGCAGGATCAGGTTCCGCGCCGGCTCCACCACGAGGTTGGCCGAAGGCAGGAAGTCGTCGTAAGTGGTGACGAAGCTGACGGGCACCGCTTCGGTGCCGGTTTCGGCATGGCCCGAGGAAGTCTGGCGGGTATGCGCATAACGCATGCCGATGTTACCCCGGAACGGCGTGGAGCCCAGCAGCGAGTCGAAGTTGGCCATACCGTACGCCGAGGTGATTTCCTCGTCGATCTGGTAGGAGTTGCGCTTGTCGGCGCGGGTCGGCTCGGTACTGGCGATGGCACTCGTGTCCGACTCGTTCCAGAACGGATCGGGGCGCGGCTGTACCCACGAGGTCGGCAGGCTGCCCTTCATGCTCGAAAGAAAGTCGTTGAACGGGAACTGGTTGAAGTAGGTCCCGTCGAAGTGCTTGCCCTTGAGCGTCTCGAACTTGAGATCGCGACGGTCGTAATCGCGGCTGCGGCTGCGGTACTTGGCGCCAAGGTCGATCGACACGAACGGACCGAAATTGACCGGACGCTCGACACTCAGGCCGTAGGCATGCTCCTTGTCGATCGACTTGAGCGGGCGCCATTCGATGCGGCGGAAGGGCAGCAGGCTGGCCTGATCGAGATTGCTGTCGAGCAGCTCGACCGATGGCATCGCGCCGGACTCGGCCTTCGGCATCGTGAGGCGAACGCGTCCGATCGGGCCGCTGAGGCGGGTACGGGTGATCGGGCCGGCCGTGTCCGAAAGTGCACGGGTGACATAGGCCTTGGGGTGGAAAGTCCAGCCACCGGCCTTGATGTCGCCGCTGAGGCCGACGAACCAGTTCTGGTGAACCATGTCGGAAATGTCGCGACCGATCTGCGAGTCCGACTTGCTGATGCCGCCGACCACGACGCCGTCCTGGATCACCGCGCTGCCCGGAACGAGCGTCTTGGGATCGAAGCCGACCGAATAGGTCAGTTCGTCATAGTAGTCGTTCAGGCGCGTGTAGAAGCCTTCGAGCGCGAGGTTGACGGCATCGCTCGGCGCAAACTGCACGGCCGCGTTAACGGCGTAGCGCTCACGGTCTTCCTGCTCGAGCGTCGGGCGCAGCGACCAGGGGTGGAGGTATTCGCCATCGCTGGTTCCATCGCCATCCAGATCCATCTTGTCGATGCCCCAGTCGATGCCGGTCAGGCGATCCTGGCGCGTCGAACGTTTCGAATAGGTCGCCGCGATGAGCGCACCGAAGGTCGCGCTGTCGTTCTTCCAGCTCGCGAGGGTCGAGAAGTTGGGATCGACGCGATCCGCCTTCTCGGCATAGCTGCCCGCGGCGCTGACCACGAACTTGCCGGATTCCAGATCGAGCGGCTTGAAGGTGCGAATGTTGACGATGCCGCCGATGGCGCCTTCCTCGAGGTTGGCCGAGGGGCTCTTCACGACGTCGACACCGGCGACGAGTTCGGCCGGAATCGTGTCGAAGCGGAACTGGCGACCGCTCTGGCCGCTGTCGCGCACGTTCTCGTTCACCGCGATCGACTGGCCGTTCAGCAGGGTTACCTGGAAGTTGGCACCGAGGCCACGGACCTTGACGAAAAGACCTTCACCGCGGTCGCGCTCGATAGTGACGCCCGGCAGGCGCTGCAGGGCTTCGGCAAGGTTCTGCGAAGGGAAGCTGGCAATGTCGACCGCCTCGATGGAGTCGACGACGTTGTTCGCCGAACGCTTGCGATCGAGCGCATCGGAAATCGAGGCCGAGTACGTGCCGGTCACGACGATTTCGGACGTGTTGTCCTCGCTCGCGCCGACAGTGGCAGCGGCGCTCACCGGGGCGACGAGCGCCACAGGCTGACGCTGCGCCGGCGCGCGCTCGAGAAAAGCGGTGCCATTGGCGTAGCGGACAACCAGTCCGCTGTTCAGCAACAGGCGGTCGAGCGCGTTCTGCGCACTGAGCTGCCCGGAAACGGCACGGGCATTGCGGCCGCGGACGAGTTCGGGACGAAAGACGATCTCAAGTCCGGTCTGGCGCGAGAGCGTCCGCAGCGCTTCGGAAAGCGGCTGGGCCGTCAACTTCACCTGATAGGTGGCCGAAGCCTGCCCCCGGTCCTGGGCCTGTGCGACGCCGGCAGTTCCCGCGAGCAGGATGCTCGAGGCAAGCAAGGACATTCGTAAAGTCTTGAACACAATTCCTCCGCAACAACAGATAGTGCTTGTTCGACTGACAAGACAGCGCCCAGCGGAAGATCCGGACAATATTTTTTATTAAAGTTTCAGGTACTTATTACTACACTTTTGTTACACTAATTACCATCAACCAAGTAATATGTATTGTCTTTGTATATTTTCTTGAACCCATAGGCATGTCCGAGTTTTTCTAACAGATCGTCTGGCCTATTAATGCGAAATCGACCCGAGAGTTTCAATTGTGTAAGGTCATTATCCATAACGATACGTTCGCCGCTGCGCCTCTCTACAAGCTTGGCCAGATCGCCCAGCGAAATCTGCGCCTCATCGACCCAGCCATTGCGCCAGTCGTTTTCATCGGTTGCATCGAAGTGCGTAATCGTGACGTCCCGGCCAATCATGACGCGCGAGCCCCTTTTGAGCAGAAGCTTCGAGGTCTCGTCGCTGTCGGGCCGAATTTCGACCGTGCCGTCATAGACATCGACGCGGGTGTCCTCGTCCAGTTGGCTGATCAGGAAGCGCGTGCCGACCACGCGCACCCCTGCCCGCTTCGTCTGGATCAGGAAGGGACGCGATGTGTCATGGGCGACGTCGAAATGCGCGTCGCCGCGGCGCAGGGCAAAGTGGCGCTCGGTAGGCGTGAAACGCGCCTCTGCACTGGTATCCCCGCCCAGTTCGACGCGGCTGCCATCGGGAAGCTGCACCAGCAACCGCTCGCCAGGCCTGGTTTCCAGCACCATGCCCCGGGCCAGTCGGGAATCTTCGGCCGGAGCGTCAGGCGTCGGCTGGAACAGCACGCTGGCGGACGCAAGGCAAAGCGCAAGACACAAGCTGGCTGCAACGAGTTTCGGCCACGCGATTGCCGCAAGGCCCTGCTGCACCCACTCGAGCGCCGCCTTGACCGGCAAGGCGCGGCGCTGCGCGGCAAGGCGCGGCGCCGTCTTCAGCGCGGCCGTCAGCGTCTCGTCGGCGTAGAGACTGTCGGCCAGGGTGTATTCCAGCTCATGCGCCGGACTGCGTGCCAGCCATTCGCGCAGTTCGATGCGCTCCGCCTCACGGATCCGTCCGCTGTTCTCTCGCGCCACCCAGAATGCCGCTTGCGCCTGGATCTCGTCGATCCGGTCTTCGTAATGACGGAAGGCTCCGATGCGGATCACCATGGCGATACTCCCTCGAACACGTGCTTGTCCTGGTACGCGCGCAAGGATGCGAGTGCGCGCACCACGTGCTTCTCTACGGCCGCAGACGAGAGATTGAGCGCCCGCCCGATCTCTTCGTAAGACTGGTTTTCCAGACGGCGACGGACCAGAACCTCCCGCCGCAGGGGCGGCAGGGCATCGATCGCCCGCTGCAATTGGGCGAGCCTGTCGCTGTCGAGCGCAGCGCGGTCCTGGGTTGGGCGTTCGTCCACGAATTCGTCGGTGACGCCTTCGACCGTGCGGTTCTCGCGCCGCTGGTGGTTGATGAGCAGGTTTACCGCGATCTTGAAAAGAAGCGCCTTGCTGTTGCGCACTTTCTCGCGACTCTGGAACTCGACGAGGCGGATGATCGCATCGTGAGCGATGTCCTCGGCCAGCATCTCGCTTCCGGACTTGCGCACGAGGAATGCGACCAGTGCCCGCCGCTCGCCGACACCGATCCCGAAAGGCAAGGTGTTTGCGGTCATGCCGAAAGACCGCCTGCGCGTGCATCTGATGACAATCCCGGAGCCCGTGGTCTGTCCCTGGTCACAATCAACTCCACACGGCGGCCCACAAGCGAAGCGGTACCCGATGCTCAGACAAGCGAGACGGGCCGAACCGGACATTCCGAATGAAGTCGTGCCGGGACCGGGGGCACCCCCGTCACCAGTTTTGTTTCGCAGTCATGACGACGACGCCGCTGCGCGCGGTGAAGCACAGGTCCGCCCCTGACCGGGACGGGCAATTCCCGAAAGTCAGGTCAGTATCGGAAAACAGCCCGATCCGGTGAGTTCCTTGGGCACGATGGCGACCATGTCGCCCAGCACCGTCTCGAAGGGACGCGTGATCGTCACCGAATTGGAGTTCGCGTTGCCCTTGCAGGTCGTTCCCCCGGTGATCGCGACATCTGCAAGTTCGACGCCAACCCCCAAGGCCCTGGCGCGATCGACGGCATATTGCTTTTGCGCGGCAGTGGTGGCGCAGGCGGAATCGACCGACATGCAGCGGGCAGTGGCATGGGCGACGCGTTCCAGCGTCTGCTTGACCCAGAATGCGCGGCTGCCCTCGATAATGCCGAACAGCAGGATCACGAAGATCGGTGCAACGAGTGCGAATTCGACGATTGTCGCACCCCGGGTATTGCGCCCGATCCGGGATAACAGGCGCATCACTGGACTCTCACTGTGACGGACTGCCCACTCGACATGCCCTTGAGCAATCCGCCGGGTAACAGGATCGGCGAGAACCGGTGATTCGCCGAAAGCGTCACATAATACCCCGCGGTAGACCCCGAGGTCATCCCGGCGCCGGTACAGGTATCGCCGCAAGTCCCGGCGCGGTACGTCCCGTCGTTCTTGAGACAGGCACAGGTGCGATTGAGGTTAGTGCAGGCCGCGGCCACGCCGTTGCAGCTTGCCGTTACGCCAAGCGCGGGCATCTCGGCGAAATTGCGCACGTAGCCGGGCAATGCGCCGAAATCGACGTTCTCGCGGTCCGCGAAGGACTTGGTCGCTGCGGCCGACAGGGCCTCATTCACCCGCGAGCGCTCCATGTAGAAACTGGCGAAATCCAGCACGCCCATGATGACGAGAAAGAAGGCCGTCACCCAGATGCCGAATTCGATGGTGGCAACACCCCCCTCGTCCCGCTGTACCCTGCGCAGCAGACCGGCCATCACCGCACCAACCGGATGGAACTGGTCTTGCCGCCCGCATCGCCTGCCATCGACGGACAGGCGGATCCGGCCGACGCACCGCCGTTCGCCGCGATCTTGCTGGCTATCAGCGTAAAGCACTGCCCATGCCCAAGGGTCGTGTTGCCGCCAGCCATCTTCACTAGCGACTTGGGCAAATGGACGGTTCCCGCGAAGTTGTTGGCCGAACCACCAGTCCAATTGGTGTCCGCCGTCGTCAGGGAATCGATGAGCAGGTCGCCGATCTGCCCCCCGCTCACCGAATCGCCGGGCGCGACCAGCTTGGTCTTGGCTCCGCCGGCAAGGCTGAGCGTGCCACCGAGAATGAAGGTCACGTCGCTGCCGCCCATGTCGTAGCCAGAGAAGTCCGAGCCGTAAGTCAAACCGTTCAGCGGCGAGGTATAAGGCCAGGTCGTGCCGCCGGTGCCGTTCGTGAAGCCGCCCGCAATCGTGTAGCGTCCGGCGCCGAAGACCGCGGATCCGGCAATCCTGAGGTTGCCGTTGATGTAATGATTGCGCGTGCGGCCGAAAGCGATGCGGCTGCCGCCCGCGGTATCGATGTCGCCATTGGCGCTGAAGGTCCCGTCACCCATGAGGTAAATGGCGCTGCCAGAAAGCTTGATGGCCGCATTGCCGCTGCCCGGTCCGATCAGGTAATTGCCGTTGCCAACGGCAAGTTCGCTGCCGCCGGCAATGAAGATCCCCGCAACCGCGGTGAAATCGCCGTCACCCATCTTGGCCGAACCGCCTCCTCCCAGATTGAACCCGCCGAAGAAGTGGCTGCCATCTCCCATCAGCAACTTTTGACCGCCGCCCAGCGTGATGGTCTGGTTGATGATGACGGTGCCATTGCCCTTGCGGTTGGTGCCCTGCCATTTGACCAGGCCGCCGTTGCCGATCCACAAGGTGCCGTTGCCGATCGTCACGCCGCTGGAACCACTGTCGAAGCCGCCGTTGACGAAGATATCGGAGTCCCCGAAGTCCACGCTGGAGCCGCCGCCGATCGCCACGCCCTGCTGCACATAGATCCGTGAACCGCTTGCGAACCTGATCGCAAGGCCCCCGCCGGTCGTCAGCTTCTTGATGCAGTACGTCGCTGCCGGAAGATTGTAGCCAGACCCCGTCCAGTAGGCCTTCGCAGGGTGAGACGCGTTCGGGCTCCAGTCCAGGGCATAGTCCTTTGCCCCCGAGCAAACGGACGTATCGGGGTTCGAGAGGCCGGGAATGCTGGTATAGTTACCCAGTTCGCTGCGGGCATCGGCCAGATCCGCATTGTCGGCCCAGGGATCGACCAGTTCGGTCGCCTGGTTCTTGCGCTTGTCCGCGGGAGGAACGTTGCCGTTCCAGGGGGGGGCGCTGAAACTTCCGGCAAAACGCAAAGACTCGGCGGACAGCGTGCCATAGTCGACCACGATGTCGCCACTGCCGGAAATGATGTCATGCCCGCGGATCAACTGCCCCTTGTTCTGCACACTGCCGACGGCCGCGATCGAACAGTCCGGCGCATCGATCGAAGCGCCGCCGGTCACGGTGATCGCGTCGCTCGCGCTGGAGAGGGCAAGGAAGCAAGGCGGTGCATAAGGCGCCTGCGTCGTCAGGGACGCGAAGGACTGCGTCTGCACGCTGAAGCGATCCCCCATGCCCACGACTTTGGCGAGCGTATAGGGCGCCTGCGTAGTCACGGTCACGCGCACCGACTGGTCCCCTGCCGAGGGAAAATCGTCGTGCACCGTTGCCCGTACCGTCGCGCCGGCAATTCCGTTGGCGCGCACGATGTCCTTCGCAGTCGGTTCCAGCACGGCTTCGCTGGAATTCGCCTTGAAGGCCATGGCTGCGCCTAGCGCCGCCATATCCGCCGCCCGCTGGTTTGCCGCCTGCTGCTCGAGACCACGATTTATATCGAAGGCAAGCCCCGCAGCACCGAGCACGACGGGCAAGGAAAGGCCGGCGATAACGCCGACCCCACCACCCTTGTGGCGGAACAAACTCAGACTCAACTGGCTGAAAAAATGCGGAAAAATCTTCTGCATGCGAAGCTGTTCGCACGCGGTTATTAACATACCGTTTATTCTAGAATTCGACTTTAATATGACGGGGCATATATCTTGGCATATACCATCGACGATGCACTGTGTGGCCCCGATCATGGCGTGGCAGCAATCGACGCTTGGATCGTACGGCCGCTCAGGAGGAGTGTGCCGTCCGACAGTTGTGCTGCATAAGAATTGCGGTCGCTCGTCCTCGTTACGAGCGTTTCGCAAAACCATCATATAAGGCCGCTACGGGGCTCCCGATGAACCAACCGAGGGGCCGGTGCGAGCAAATCTGGAATCTCTGCCGTCCGGCGGGCCGGCTTCGGAACAGGAAGATTGGGGCCATGTCCAAACAGGCCTCATCCGCTACCTGAGAGCGCGCGCCGTCCGGGCAGATGTCGCGGAAGATATCGCGCAGGAGACCTTAATCCGGCTTATATCGGTTAGCCGCAAGCAGGCCGTCGCCAGCGTTTTTGCGCTGGGCTTCCGGATCGCCGACAATCTGCTTGTCGATCTATACAGGGCAGAACGACGGCTGACCGATGCCCCGGGGGACGACATGCGGAGCGAGGCCCCGTCGCTCGATCGCGTGCTTGATTCGCGCAGGGCCTATGCCGTGTTCCAGCAATGCCTGGACCGGATGCCGCCGCTGCGCCGCGAAGTGATCGTCCGACGCAGGATGCGGCAGGAAAGTTGCCGCGCCATCGGCGAAGCCCTGTCGCTGAGCATCAAGGCCGTCGAAAAACACATCACGCGCGGCCTTCTGGACTTGCGTCGCGCCATGGAAAAAGCGGGAATCGAACCCGCGGGGTGGGATGAGTGAGACCAAACGAGAGGGCCGAGATCGATGGCCAGGCCGCGACCTGGATCGAGCGGATGAACCGTCCGCTTCAGGACAGCGCAACCGCCGCTGCGTTCGATCGCTGGATCGCCGACGATCCCCGTCACGTGGAAAGCTACGCCCGCATGGCGGCGCTTTGGCAGTCGGAAGGACTGGAACGTGCATTGGCAGCCAGTCCTTCCGACCTCGAAAGCCGTGCTCCACGTGTCTGCGCTTCGGGTGAATTGAGCTATGGGCCGGTGTCTGAACTCCCCCATTCACCGGGCCTGGCTTCAGGCAACAAGCGCCGGTTCTTCGGTGGACTGGCCGCCGCGCTGGTCGCTCTCGCCTTGTCCGTTCCGCTCGCTCTGGGTCTTCTCGCGCCGGAGACCCGCTATGCGACGTTGCGGGGACAGGACCGCATCGTCGCGCTAGCAGATGGCACCACGATCCACCTTGGCGGCGACTCGGAGTTGACCGCTCGCATCACGCCCTGGTCACGTACGGTCAGGATCAAGCGGGGTGAAGCCTACTTCGATGTTGCGCACGAACGGATTCGCCGCTTCACGGTCGATACCGGCAGTGCGCTGATTTCGGTCCTGGGCACTGCATTCGATGTCAACGTCATGGACGGAGGCAACCGGGAAGTGCGTGTCTATCGCGGGCTGGTGAGCGTCGAGATGGGCAGCGGCGAATGGCGACTTCCGGCCGGAAGCGGACTTGCCATATCGGGCACGCATGTCCGCAGCCTCGACGGCGTCGACGGGCAATACCCCGGCTGGATCGACGGTTGGATTGACGCACAGGACACTGCTCTTGCCCGTCTTGTCGATCAGCTCAACCGGACCTCGGGCAAACCTGTGGTTCTGGGCGATCGGGCGATGGGCGACTTGCGGGTTACCGGCCGATTCAGACTCGAGGCCCGCACCGAAGTACTCGACACTCTGGCGGCCATCTACGACCTGACCTGGCGTGAAGAAGAAAGCCGCATTATCCTGACCCGAAGCGAAAGCCCCTCCGATTAGAGCCATTGCAATTTTCAAAACACCGGACACGTAAACATGATTTTTGAATCCAGAATAATACAACAAACAGTCATTGTCATAATTCGGACAGGTAAGTTTATTATTCTGTAATGCAATATATTTGTCGGGTTTGTTGATCTACGCCCGTCTTCCCCGTGTCTAGAATTTCACAGACAGGGGATTACATGTTTCGCGCAGTCAATTGCCGCGCCGGTGTATCGGCGCTGGCCCTTTCGCTTGCATCCTTGCCGTTCTTCGCACCGCTGACGCCGGTTCACGCCGCCAGCGCCCACACGTTCAATTTCGCCATTCCGGCGCAGGATCTGGCGAGTGCACTGCGCGACTACTCCCGGGTTACGGGCCTCCAGGTCGCCGCATCTTCCGAGGTCCTTCGCGGCCGTCGCAGCTCCAGCGTCTCCGGCACCCTGACAGCGGACGCCGCGCTGGCGCAGATCGTCGAAGGGGCCGGCATAAAGACCCGACGTCAGGGCCGCACGATCATCGTTACTCCGCGCAAGGCTGCCATGGCACCGGCGGTACAGGCGAACCGCGTCCCCGAATCCGCGAGTGCCGCGGTCTCGTCACGGGTCCAGTCGCAAGGACCTGACGAGATCATCGTCACAGGCTATTTCGAGGCCGTACAGGAATCGCTCGAGAAGAAGCGCAAGTCGGACGTCGTTTCCGATACGGTCAGCGCCGACGACATGGGCAAGTTGCCCGCCAACAACGTTTCCGAGGCCCTCGCGCGCATGCCCGGCGTCAATGCCGTACGCAACGCGACGACGGGTGAAGGCGACCGGATCACCGTGCGCGGCCTTTCCACCGAGCTGAACAACTACTCGATCAACGGCGTGCGCCTCGGCGGTGCAGGCTCGCGCGACAATGTGTTCTACCGGGGCGTGCGCCTGTCGGTCCTGCCCCCGGACGGCATCAAGGAAATCACGGTCTACAAGAGCCTTACGCCCGACCGTGACGGCGATGCGCTCGGTGGCTCCGTCGACATTTCGACTCCCACCGCATTCGACCAGAAGCCCACCTACTTTCGCCTCTCGGCCGAAGGCGGGATGCTCGACAAGTTCGACCACCGCAAGTCGGCGCAGGTATCGGCTGCCGCTTCGCGGCAGTTCAGCGACAGCTTCGGCGTTTTCGTTTCGGCAAGCTGGAGCCGCCGCAAGTCGCAGTTCGAACGGAACGGCGTCGACGGCGACAACCAGCCCGACACCTGGTACGCCGACAGCGAAACCCTGGGATGGGACCCCAATCGCTTCGTGCTGCGCGGCATGAACCTGGGCTTCGGTGAAACCGACGTCGAACGCTACGGCATCAATTCCAGCATCGACTTCCGCTCGGACAACCACGACCTCCATCTTCGCGGGCAGTACAACAAGTACCGCAAGAAGGAATTTCTCAACCGCCTGAACTTTCGCAATGACACCAGCCGCAACTCGGCCCGCCTCTCGCAGGTCGACAAGAACGACACCGGCCTGCTGCAACCCGACGACAATGTCGTCGGCTATGACGGGAAGCTCGGCCGGATCTACGGCTACAGCCTCGATCAGATCGTCGACCGCGATAAGGACGGCATCATCACCGACGCCGATCGCTCTGCGCGCTCCACCTACAGCCTCGTAGGCGGCTCAGGCACTTGGGATCCCCAGGGGTTCCGCCTGCGACGCTTCTGGGAAGGTTCGAACGAGACGGGCAGCCTCGCATCGGCCAACATCGGCGGTATCTCGCGACTGGGCGCCGTGACGGCTGACTACGACCTTTCTTACTCGCAGTCCGAGGACAATCTCGACGACGGCTACGAACTGGAATTCCGCAGCGACAAGTACGGTTGGCTCGGCAACAAGGGCGTGCTGTTCTCGGCTGCGGAGGATTCGCGCTTTCCCAAGTGGATCCTGAACAGCGCGGGTCTGGCCGGGGTGCAGGACCCTTCGCAATACGGCTTCAGCGGTCTGGAAGGCGATGTCGGCGGCTCCAACGAGAAACTCTGGCAGGGTCAGTTCAACCTCGAATGGAAGCCGGGCGGCACCTTGCTGGATACCGTGAAAGCTGGCGCCAAGTACTACAACTCGCGCCGCCGCACTTACAAGGGATCCTTCCTGGACCTCAATGCCGATGGCACGCTCGCCGATTTCTCGCGTCTCTACGGCAAGGAGATCACCAACCTGTTCGATGGGGCCTATTCCGGGGACTACCGCCTTGGCACCACGCTCGACAACAAGGCGATGATGGAGGAGCTGCAGCGCGCAAAGGCTGGCAAAAGCACTCTGTTCGACGGCTTCGCAGTCGATCCTTCGCAAGCCAAGATTTCGGATGAGGACAGCTTCCGCTTCAATGAACGCGTGATCTCCGCCTACCTGATGGGCACGGCCCGTTTCGGCCATGCCCAAGTCATTACCGGCCTGCGCATGGAGAACACGCGCAACACCATCAATGCGTGGAACATCGATCCGGTAGCCGGCGCACGTTACACCCGCGATCGCACGAGCTTCACCAACTGGCTGCCATCGGTTCACGTCAATTACGACTTGGACGATCGCACCAAGCTGCGCGGCGCGGTCTGGACCAGCTTTGCCCGGCCCGACATCGCCCGAATGAGCTCGGCACGTGAATATGCCTATGACCGCGATCCGGACGGCGATGGTGTCCAGAACCCGACCAGCGAATGGATCCTGACGGGCATCGAGATGGGCAATCCCAATCTCAAGCCGCTGCGCTCCACCAACGTCGACATGTCGCTGGAACACTACGCCGGCAAAACGGGGGCCTATTCGATCGCCCTGTTCTACAAGCAGATAGAGAACTTCCTGTTCCGCTCTTCCTCCAGCAATATCCGCCACGGCACTGCCGGGCTGAACGTCAATCCCGAAGGCGTCGCGATCACGATGCCCAACAACGGCAAGTGGGCAGAGGTCTATGGCGTCGAGATCAGCGGACAACAGCTCCTGCACTGGCTTCCGGGCGCATTCGGATCGCTTGGCATTGGCGGCAACCTGACGCTCCAGCGTTCGAAGGCCGCGACCGGCCTGTCCTGGCATCCGGACGGGTACACCCTGCCGCTGATGGAGACGCCCCAGACCATCGCCAACCTGCAGATCTTCTGGGAACGCGACGGCTGGGAAGTCTACGGCGCCTGGAACTATCAGTCGAAGTTCCTCGCGGGGATAAACGACTTCGGCAACGATCCCTACGAGCAGGCGTACAGCTTCGTCGACCTGACCTTCCGCAAGAGCTTTCTCGAGAAATCCTCGATCCAGCTCCAGGTGCAGAACCTCTTCGATTCGCATACGTACTGGCAGACCGTGTCGACGAGCGACGGGGCCAGCCGCGCCTACATCAAGAACGGCCGCTCGATCTCGCTCGGCTTCAACCTCATCTTCTGAACGAGCCCCGAAAGACCATGAAAAGCAAGACACGCGCTCTGCTCGCCACTGTCCTGCTCGGTACCTGCGCTGCCCCGGTGGCGGCGCAGGATACCGGGCGACCCGTACTCGCTGAGGCCACAGTCGCGCCTGAACGCATCATCCTCAACCTCACCGCCGATACCGCGCACGAGATGGCCGTTACCTGGCGCAGCGCTCCGGGACATGCGGGCAAGGTCCAGTACGCCAGGGCAACGGTCGGTCCCGACTTCACGAAGTCCGCCCTGACGATCGAAGCCGTCACCGACGATGCCACGATCGCGGTGGAAGAAGATCCTGCCTTCCGCGCAGCCTATCACTCCGCAGTACTCCGGGAACTAGAGCCGGACACCGTCTACGCCTACCGCGTCGGCGATGGCGCGCGATGGTCGGAATGGTTCCAGTTCCGCACCGCGTCCGAAGAAGCCCGCCCGTTCCGGTTCATCTATCTGGGGGACATGCAGAACGACGTACTCTCGCAGGCATCCCGGACCTTGCGCATGGCCTTCCGTACGGCCGGCGATGCGGCCTTCACCATCCACGCCGGCGACCTCATCAATCATCACAATGCAGACCGCGAATGGGGCGAATGGTTCGCTGCCGGGGGCTTCCTCTACGCGCAGTCCCCGCAGATGCCGACGCCCGGAAACCACGAATACGGCAAGGACGAGGCCGCCCGCGCCGGCTCATCGGTGACAAGCCAATGGCGCCGCCAGTTCACGCTTCCCGAAAACGGCCCGAACGGTGTGCCCGAGGCCAGGGAAACGCACTGGTACACCGACTATCAGGGACTGCGCCTGATCTCGGTCGATTCCCCGCAGCTTGTCCGCAATACCGAGGCCCGCGCATCGACCATTGCCTGGCTCGACCGCCTCCTGGCCAAGAATCCGAACCGCTGGACAGTCATCTTCCTGCACTTCCCGCTTTTCTCTAGCGATCCCGACCGGGATAACCCGGAAGTGCGTTCCGCACTCAAGCCCCTGATCGACAAATATAAGGTCGACCTTGTGCTGCAGGGCCACGATCACAGCTATGCGCGCGGGGCGATCGGTCAAGACGGCCCGGCACCCGACGACGCCGGAGCGACTTACGTCGTGTCCGTGGCCGGTCCCAAGATGTACGAAGTGGCCGATCTCCCCTGGGCCCGCAAGACGGCCGCGCGGACCCAGGCCTTCCAGGTCATTTCCGTCGACGGCGGGACACTGACCTATCGCGCCTATGCTGCGAACGGCGATCCTCTCGATGCAGTGACCCTGAGCAAGCCTTGACCATAACCGCCATGCCGGATGAACCGTCCGGCATGGCGAATGCCTGACCCGCCGACGCTAGGCCGACCGTCGCGTCGTCTCGCGTTCGATCAGGCTGGGAGCCATGACCAGCGAGGCGATGTCCCCTCCGGCGATGGCTGACTGCAGACGCTGGACGATCTCCTTTGCGCCGCCGGAGATGTCCTGACGGATCGTGGTCAACGGGGGCATGGTCTGCGTGGCCAGTGGCAGGTCGTCATAGCCTATGACCTGAACGTCCGAGGGGACCTGCTTGCCCTGTCCGTGAAGGATCTTGAGGGCGGTCATGGCAATGAGGTCCGACGCTGCAACGATGCCATCGAAGCGCTCGCCCTGCTGCGTCAGCAGACCTTCCAGTTCGCCGGTCATGAGTTCGAACGACATGTGGCAGGGCAGGTGAAGCAGCGAAGCCCCGACCTGCTCCGCAACGTCCCTGACACCTGCAAAACGCTCGGCGATTTCAACGCCGGTCGTCTCGCCCAGAAAGGCCAGGCGTTTCGACCCGCCCGCCAACAGGCGCCGCGCTGCGAGCGCTCCGCCTGCGCGGTTGTCCGTGCCCACCGCGCAGTGGCGCTGGCCTACGTGGTAACTCCCCCATGCGACGAGTGGGCGATAGGTCGCCGCGACCCGCTCGATCGTCTCGAACTGGTCGGACTGGCCGATCAGGATGACGCCATCGACCATGCCAGAACCACAGATGCGATCCAGCCAGTCGGGCTTCTCCTCCGGTATCGCGCGCTCGAGCACGATGCTGTAGCCACGCTCGGTGATCTCGTCGGCAAGATGTCCGAGCAGGGTCATGAAGAAGGGATCGGAGATGTGCTGGCTGCGTTCATGCCCCAGCGGGATCACCACCCCGATCATGCCCGTGCGTTTCGATCGCAGCTTGCTGGCGATCTGGTTGAGCTGGAAGCCGTGCTCGCTGGCAAGGGCCAGGATGCGCTCGCGCGTGCGCTTGCTGACAAGCTCCGAGCCTGCCAGCGCGCGCGAGACGGTGCCCGCGGTCACCCCCGCGATCCTGCCGAGATCCGCAAGGGTCTTTACCTTCGCGGTTTCGGCGCCGTCGTTCTCGACCTGCTTGTCCTCGGGCGTGTTACCTGGGTCCATTGCCGGGGGCATAGGCTGTCCAGGCCCCCGATGGGAACGAAAAATCATCCTGCACCCTGTGCCGGGGGGATGACCTTCGCGGCATCACCCGGACGCGGCAGGCGGATGCGCAATGTCGCGATCGCCCCCAGCAGCATCAGCCCGCCGGAAAGATAGAGCGTGTTGCGCGGGTCGCTGCCCAGGAGGGGGCCATAGAGCAGCGGCATCGTCAGGCTTTCGATCAGCATGGGAATTACGATGAACATGTTGAAGATGCCCATGTAGATGCCGGTGCGTTCAGGCGGGATAGAGCCTGCCAGCATGATGTAGGTGTTGCCCATCATGCCCGCCCAGCCAAAACCGATGCCGATCATCGCAGCGAAGAGGAATTGGGTGCTCTCGATGCCGGGAATGGCAAGCATCGCGGCCCCCGAGGCGGTCAGGCAAACCGCGTGAACCGCGCGCGCGCCGAAGCGACGAACCAGCGGGATGAGGACAATCGCGGCGAGGAAGGCGACGCAATTGTAGAAGGCTCCGGCCTGCTGCGCAGTCAATGTGGCATCGCGAAAACCCACCGAAGAGGCATCGTGGGTTCCGTAGATCCCACGGGCGACGGCAAAGACGATGAACTGCCAGTAGGTGAACATCGCGTACCACTGGCACAGCATCGCCAACGCGAGCTGGCGCATCGGGGCCGGCATCTCGCGGATGGCATCGCCGATCTCGCGCAAGGTGGCGCCCACCGTCAGGGGACTGGCGTCGAGCTTGGCGCGTTCCGCCGGGCCAAGCGGCAGTTCGCGCACTCTCAGGATCGACCACAGGATGGTCGAGATCGAGAGGACCGCGCCGATCACGAAGGCGATCCGCACGATGACGGGAATGCCATTGGGATCGAGGAGGTTGCGGTCGATCACCGCTGCCAGGAGCGACGGGGCAAGGTAGGACAGTGTCTGGGCAAGACCGGTAAAGGCGCTCTGTGTCATAAATCCCACCGAGTGCTGCTCGCTCGCAAGTCGGTCGGCCACGTAGGCGCGGTAAGGCTCCATGGTGATGTTGTTGCCCGCATCGAGGAGCCATAGTAGCGAAGCGGCCATCCACAGCGCCGAGGAAAAGGGCATCAGGAACAGGCATGCCGAACAGATCAGCGCCCCGACCAGAAAATAGGGCGTTCGTCGCCCCAGGCGCGAATGCGTACGGTCGCTCATAGCGCCGACGATCGGCTGGATGACAAGCCCGGTGACCGGGCCCGCAAGCCACAGCAGCGGCATCGTCGCCTCGTTTGCGCCAAGATAGCCGTAGATCGGCCCCATGTTCGCCTGCTGCAGCCCGAAGCTGAACTGCAGGCCGAAGAAGCCCAGATTCATCTCGACGATTCGAATCAGGGAAAGCCTTGGTTTTTGGGACTCGATCATGCCCGCCATCCTCTCTTCAGCCGCGCTTTTCGCGCTGGCCCTGGCGCCCTGATACCCCCTGCCCCGGAAAAATTCAATCGATTGCATAAATATCTTGCAATCGATTGAATCGAGCGTATGACAAGCTGACACAAACACAATGAAATGGGATGAGGATCGATGAAGTTTCGCACACTGCTTGCGGTGAGTGTAGCCGCAGTCGCGGTTTTACCCGCCACCCTCCATGCGCAGGACACCACCCCCGCCGAGGACCCTCAGGACGCCCTCGGGCTTGACGAGATCATCGTCACGGCTTCGGCACGACCCACCAATCGGCTGGAAAGCTCGATCTCGGTCAGCGCGCTCGACGAGAGCGCGATCGCCGACGCGGCGCCGCGCACCACTGCGGAAATCTTCCGCCAGATCCCCGGCATCCGCTCCGAATCCACCGGCGGTGACGGCAATGCCAACATCGCCGTGCGCGGCCTGCCCGTCGCCTCGGGCGGTGCCAAGTTCCTGCAGTTGCAGGAAGACGGCATGCCCGTCATGCAGTTCGGCGACATCGCCTTCGGCAATGCCGACATCTTCCTGCGCGCCGACCAGACGATCGCCTCCATCCAGGCGGTGCGCGGCGGCTCGGCCTCGACACTCGCCTCCAACTCACCGGGCGGCGTGATCAACTTCATCTCGAAGGACGGCAAGGAAGATGGCGGCGTGGTCATGGCCACGATCGGCCTCGACTACGAGGACTACCGGCTCGACTTCGACTACGGTGGCCACCTGGGCGAGAAGACGCGCTTCAACATCGGCGGCTTCTGGCGCCAGGGCGAAGGTCCGCGCGATGCGGGCTACACCGGCAACAAGGGCTACCAGATCAAGGCCAACCTGACGCAGGAGTTCGACAGCGGCTACGTGCGCGTCTACCTCAAGCGCCTCGACGATCGCGCGATCGGCTACCTGCCGATGCCGACCCTGGTGACCGGCACCAATGCCGACCCGCACTTCGGCTCGCTTCCCGGCTTCGACATCAAGTCGCAGACGCCGCACTCGAAGTACTTCACCAGCGACATCGGCCTCGACGGCAACAACGCGCTCCACACCACGGACATCAAGGACGGCATGCACCCGGTGGTGACCTCGGTCGGCCTCGAGGCAGTGTTCGACGTGGCCGACGGCCTCAAGCTCGAAGAACGTTTCCGGTACTCGGATGTGCACGGCCGCTTCGTCTCTCCCTTCCCCGCCGAAGTCGGTGCGGGTCAGGGGATCGCGAACTCGGTCGGCGAACTCCTGACGGGCGCTGCCGGCACTTACGGCATGGTCTATGCCAACGGCCCCAGCGCCGGACAGGCGGTGGCGGGCAATGCGCTGCTCATGCGCACCCACCTCTTCAACGTCGACATCAACGACTTCTCGAGCTTCACCAACGACCTCAAGCTGACCAAGGACTTCGGTCCGGCCTCGATCACCGCCGGCTACTACAAGGCCCGCCAGAACATCGACATGGACTGGGTCTGGAATTCCTACCTGATGGCAGTCGATGGGCACAATGCCGCGCTCATCGACGTCACCGACGGCTCGGGCAGCGTCCTGACCCGCGGCGGACTTTATGCCTACGGCGTGCCCTTCTGGGGCAATTGCTGCCAGCGCAGCTACGACGTGCGTTACGACATCGACGCACCCTACCTGGCCGGCACTCTGGAGACCGGCGGCCTCACCATCGACGCAAGCCTGCGCTACGACCACGTCAAGGCGCGCGGCAACTATGCCGGAACGCTCCAGGCCACGAACTACGACGTCAACGGCGACGGAACGATCCAGCCGGTCGAGCGCAGCGTCTCGCTGATCGACAACGGCAACACGAGCCCTGTCCGCTATTCGGTCGGCTACTGGTCCTGGTCGATCGGTGCGAACTACATGTTCACCCCGGATCTTGCGGCCTTCGCCCGCGTCAGCCGCGGCGGACGCGCCAATGCCGACCGCCTGCTGTTCGGCGTGGTCCAGCCCGACGGATCGGTGCGCAAGCAGGACGCCGTCGACTTCGTCGATCAGTACGAACTGGGTGTGAAGTATCGCTCGGGACCGTTCGGCCTCTTCGTCACCGGCTTCCACGCCAAGACGCAGGAGCAGAACTTCGAGGCGACCACGCAGCGCTTCCTCGACCGCACCTACAAGGCCACAGGCGTCGAGATCGAGGCAGCCTACCGCTCGGGCATCCTGGACCTGCGGGCAGGCGCCACCTACACCGACGCCAAGATCGCCAAGGATGCCATCACGCCCGCAAACGAAGGCAACACCCCGCGCCGCCAGGCCAAGCTGATCTACCAGATCACGCCCGCCGTGGACTTCGACGTGGTTCGTGCCGGTCTGAACATCGTGGGCACTACCAAGGCCTATGCCCAGGACAGCAACGAACTGGTCTTCCCTGCCTACGCGCAGGTCAATGCCTTCGTTAATTTCCGCCCGATCGACAAGGTCGAGGTCTCTCTCAACGCGAACAACCTTTTCAACGTGACGGGCATCACCGAAGCGGAGGAAGGGTCCATCACTCCGGGCGTGGACAACTACGTCAGGGCAAGGTCGATCAACGGGCGCACTATCTCCGCCTCGCTGCGCTACGAGTTCTGACCTTGAAACCAGCGGAGATGGCCGGACACTCCTCCTATGTCCGGCCATCTCCGCGCCCCTATCCCTTCTGCCACGATGCCGCGTAAGGAAACCGAACGCATGAACACCAGTCCGACCAAGACGGATGACGCGAAGCTGTCCTGGACGGCCGGTAACCTTACAACTCTTGACCTTGCCGCCTGCACCTGCGCACCCGTTCTCGGCCCCGCCGACGTGCGCCGCGTTGCAGATGACATCGACGTCTGGGATGCCTGGCCGCTTGCCGACGCGAGTGGCGCGCCGGTGCCATGGCACGACGGCGAGCTGTGGTTCGCCCTCACCGCGCCCATGGCCGACGACCCCGAAAGCCGCCACGCCCTGGCCCGCATCCATCACTTCTTCCGCGAGGGTGACAGCTTCCGGCACCTCGGCCAGACCCTTCCCGAAGGCTTCTCCCCCGGCAGCCGCGAATGGTCGGGTGCGGCGCGGCTCGAAGGCGCACAAGTAGCCCTCTACTTCACAGCCGCCGGCGAGCGCGGCGAGAGCCACCTCACCTTTCGCCAGCGCCTGTTCATGACCCGCTGCACCCTGACCGAGAACCAGAACGCCCCTTTCGGTCCGTGGTCTGCTCCGCGCGAAATCGTCGAACCGGCAGGCCCCTACATGGCCGCCCAGGAAAGCGAGGGCCGGATCGGCGAAATCAAGGCCTTCCGCGATCCGTTCCCCTGGCGCGCGCCGGACGGCACCGAGTACGTCCTTTTTACCGGCTCGGCCGCAGCCGCGCCCCGTGCCTTCAACGGACTTGTCGGACTGGCGCGCATGGACGAGGCCAGCGGCAGCTACCTTCCGCTGGCTCCACTGGTCGATGCGACCGACACCAACAACGAACTTGAACGTCCGCACATCGTCGAACATGCGGGCCGTCTCTATCTGTTCTGGTCAACGCAGGCCAAGGTCTTCGCCCCCGGCATTACCGCACCGACCGGCCTTTACGGCGCGACCGCAGAACGCATCGAAGGCCCCTGGCACCTTCTCAACGGCCACGGCCTCGTCTTCGCCAATCCTCCCAGCGAACCCTTTCAGGCCTACAGCTGGTGGGTGCTGCCCGATCTTTCCGTCACCAGCTTCGTGGACTACTGGGGCGTGGACGATGCCTCGGCTACGGAAAAGCCGGAAGGGCGCACCCGTTTCGGCGGCACTTTCGCTCCCTTCCTGAGGCTTTCGCTCTCCGGCGAGCGCGCTTCGCTGACATGACGCAGGCTTCCCCTCCACGCCTTGCCGGCATCGAACTGGGCGGCACAAAGACTATCGTCACGCTGGGCGATGGCACCCGCATCCTCGAGAGCCATGCCCTGCCCACCGCCACCCCGGATGAAACCCTGGAGGCAGCCCTTGCCCATCTCGCGGCATGGCAGGCGGCGTCCCCGCTCGCTGCCATCGGGATCGCCAGTTTCGGCCCCATCCGGGTAACGCCCAATGCGGCAGATTACGGCACCATCCTCAGGACCCCTAAGCCCGGTTGGAGCAACACCGGCGTGCTCGAATGGGTGCACGCCCGCTTCGCCTGCCCCATCGGCGTCGATACCGACGTCAATGCCGCAGCGCTTGCCGAGCATGCCTTCGGAGCGGGACAAGGCTGTTCCAGCCTCGTCTACATCACGATCGGGACCGGTCTCGGGGCAGGAATTGTGGTCGATGGCCGACCGGTGCACGGCTTGCTCCATCCCGAGCTCGGCCACATCCGCACCCGCCGCGCACCAGGCGCAACCTTTGCCGGCACCTGCCCCTTTCATGGCGACTGCATCGAAGGTCTCATCAGCGGCCCCGCGCTCGAGGCCCGCCTGCCGGCGCATCCGGGCAAGCTCGATCCCGCCTCGCCCGCTTGGGACGAAGTCGTGCATGACCTGGCCGAACTCCTGTCTACGCTGGTCCTATCCCTGTCCCCGCAGCGCATCATCATCGGCGGCGGCGTCGCCACGCGCCAGCCGCACCTCGTCGAGCGGGCCCGAACCCGCTTACCCGCGATCCTCGCCGGCTACCTGCCAGACCTGGACCATGCCGCCATCGAGCGCATGATCTGCCTCCCGGCGCTCGGCGCCAATGCCGGTCCGGTTGGCTCACTGCTGCTGGCGCATAAGGCCCTGATCTCCGACAAGATTTGACCAGGCCTTAAGACGGCCTGGAAACATGCCCTCGCCAGCGGCGCATTTTCGCCGGTGTGCACGCCGATGCGACGGGCCAGCCTTCGACAGGGCAGGAGAGCACACGCGCGCCGCTTCTCCCGACACGCAAGCGTGAGGCAATCGTCGCCGGAGGGCCAGGACCAAGCCGATCCTCTCGGACCCCGCGGCACGTTGGCCGCAAGATTGCGTACCATCGCACCGGCCGGGCGCGTGACACTCACCGCATCGGCGGCAACGCGGCGCTCCAGAACCTCGGGACGGTCCTGAATAACGCGCAGTCGATACCCCGAGCGCCTGTAACAGTTCTGAACCCGTAAAAACGTGCCTGACAAAGGGGACAGAGCTAGCCCGAAGCAACCCTGCGGACATCGCAAGCCACGTTCAACCATGAAGGTTCGCCCTGCGCTCCAGCCAGGTAATAGAGGTAATTCGGAGACTCACATGAAGATTTCGAGAAGCAGCCTGCTTGGTCTCGGCGCAGCTTTGTCGCTCATCGGCGTGCCCGCAACCGCACACCATTCGTTCGCGATGTTCGACCAGACCAAGCTGATCGAGATGAACGGAACGGTGGCGAAGTTCCAGTGGGCCAATCCCCATACATTCGTCATCGTCAAGGACGCCAAGGGTACGGTTTTCACACTGGAATGCAGCAGCCCGAACCTCATGACCCACCAGGGCTGGAAGGCCAACACGCTCGCGGCCGGCGACAAGGTACACCTGACGTTCTACCCACTTCGGAATGGCAGGACGGGAGGCATGCTCAAGGAAATCACTCTTCCTACCGGAGCAACCCTGAGGGGCTGGTAATTGCCAAGGCGGCCGCCCCTGAAGAACAGGGCGGCGATGGATGGAATGGTTTAACCTGGGCGATTGCGCATCGAAGGCAGAAGCGAATGCGCCATTCCCCTTCTCACCGGACCGCAAGATGTCGAGCGTTGCCTTGCCGTACCGATCGTCAAACCGGTCGATGGCTGCAAGGCGTGGCAAAATGCGTGGAGTCAATCTATGTACAGGAAATCAGGGTTCAAAGTTCTGGCAGCAGTGCTGTTGGCACCTCTCGTGCCGTTGCACGCACAGGCAGCTCCGCACCGGGGCGTGGCGACAACCGACCTGAACGGGATCTGGGAGAGGTATCCCGACCCCTTCGCCGACGACGCGAGCGTCTTCCAGGACCTGCAGCCGCCCGAAGGCGGGCCCGACCTGAAGGAGCCTTATGCAAGCGAGTGGAGGGCCCAGCGCGAAAAGCGGGCGGCAATGCTGGCTGCCGGCACGCCCCTGGTCGATAGCAGCACGCTATGCCTTCCGGAGGGGATGCCTACGATCATGGGCGCGATTTTTGCCATCCAGATACTCCAGCTCCCCGAACAGGTGACGGTCCTGGGAGAATTCCTGAGTCAGACGCGCCGCATCTACATCGATGATGAAATGCCGCCTGCGGATGAACTGCCGCCAAGCTACTACGGCTATTCCGTCGGCCATTGGCAAGATGGTGCCTTGTTGGTGGAAACGCGCGGTGTGTCCCCGGATGTGCGCTTTTTCGAGATCCCTCACAGCGCCGACATGGTTATCAGGGAAAAGATATATCGGGTCTCGAACAACCAGATCGCGGACGAAATCGTGATCGAAGATCCGCAATACCTGAACACGCCCTACCGCTTCACGTTCGGCTACAAGCGCAATGACGAGCACCGGATCATGGAGTACTATTGCGATCAGACGAATGATGTCATCGGCAGTGACGGCACTGTGTCGATGCGGGTCGATCAATAGGCAGTCGCCCCGCAAACGTCACCGGTCCGGTCCCCGTCTAGTCGCCTTTGCGTTCGCTGGCGTAAAGATGAGGGGCCGCCTGACCAGCGCTGTTGCGCCAATCCGCGCACTCCCCACCGATGTCACGCGATAGAGGGCTTCAAACGCGTCAGCATTGTCAGTTTCTTGCGCAAGTTGGGTAAGCGCCCGGGCATCGCCGGCCAGGTCAGCCATCGCCACGACCGCATTGTCGCTTGTGCCTCCCACAACAAGCGTGCGCCCCCCGGCCCGTGCGGGCAAGACCGCAAGATAACCCAGGTCCTTCCGCTCGGAACCGTCCGTAAATGCCAAGTCCGCGGCATAGTGCTTGCCGCTCGCCCGGTCGATGAAACGCCCGGATGCCGTGTCGATCCGAAAGCCCGATGAATTGGCAAGCCTGTAACTTAACATGCCCATCGCCTGCAGCCGGCCAATATAGAGCAGCGTCCCGCTTTCCAGCGCCTCTTCGCTCAATCTCGATGCGGGCAAGACGGTGGGAGGCTTCTCATTCGTCAGGCCCATGATTGTACGATTCACCTTCCACAGCGCCGATGCAGTGCCTGTTGGCATGTAGTGCAAGTCAAAATCGTAATAGCGATAGTAATCTTCCGGATGATCGATCGTATAGCTGCTCAGGTCCTTACGCGACCTGATCGTGTCGTCGATGATCAGTTTGCTGGCATCTTTTTCGTCTTCGGATTCGATGAAGGCGTAATTGTCTCCCAGCACTACCGTGGTCTCCGCTCCAGCTTTTGCAACGGGCCTCCAGAATGTCGTCCTGGCAAGAGGAGCAGCGGGTTGCATGGTCTTCGCGACAAGCAGAACCGCGCACAGGATCAGTTCCGCCGCGGCCAGGCTTCCCAGGACGATCGCCCACCTTCCTCCTCGGAACCGCCATTTGCGCTGCCAGGGCAAGCGAATGGAATCGACGGGCCGCTCTTCCTGCTTGCTGAGGAGGATGCGATAGGCGCCCTTGCCCAGCTCAAGCCTGTAACCTGAAGTTCCCGCGTAATGTTTGTCCATCTTCTGGCGCAAGCGATGGATGTGGACGCGCACGACGGAATCGAACGAGGGGTCGAAATCCGGCCCTTTGCCGAACACAGCGACCGCGATCTCGATTTCCTTCGGCGAACGCTGTTCATCCGAGGCCGCTACCAGATAATCGAACACGCGCAGATAGATGGTTGAACGATTCCGCGCCAACACCTCACGGAACTCTTGGACCTCGGCCTCGAACAACGCGCTTTCGGCAAGGCTGGATGGATCCGAAAGGTGCTGCGACGCCACGCCTGGCCAAACTCCGTAAAGTGCGATCGGCCTATGTTAATGCTGGCTCGCGAATGGAACGGCCATCACGCGCAACATTCTTCCAGGGACTTCCTTGCTTCCGATCACGTGTGCAATTGGGGTCAACCCAACTGTCATAATGGCGCTTTGTAACGGTTGCAAATTGTTTACATAACAAGTTTGAAGCCGGTTATCGCTACACATAGTTGCATATATTTGACAGTTTTCCCGCCATCCAGACGCCGCAGATTGCAAGGGGAAAGCCCCCTTCCAATGCAGTGTTCGAGAAAACAAGAGTCGGGAAAGTTCGGGGAAATCATGTCAAATCTGAAGATGCACAAACGCGCCGCGAGCCGGCAGATCGCAAAACAGGCAATCGTGGCGGCCCTGCTGAGCACGTCCACGATTGCCCATGCCCAGAATGCCACCTCAGGCGATGCCGAGGCGACAGGGGAGGCCGAGGTAGGCGGTGAAATCCTCGTCACTGCGACGCGGCAGACCCAGGCGTTAAGCCGCGTTCCCATCAGCATCGTTGCCAAGGATCAGGAAGCTCTCGACAAGCAGGGCATTCGCTCGATGTCGGACATCGCCCGGCTTACGCCGGGATTAACGTTCGGCCAGACCGCGCTCTATTTCGGAACAGGCCAGTCGGTCATTTCGATCCGCGGCGTCCAGTCGGACTCCGGCATCCCGACCACCGGCATCTACATAGACGATACGCCTATCCAGACCCGCACCGGGATCAGTCCCTCGCTGACCAACCCTTATCCCGAAGTGTTCGATCTCGATCGGGTAGAGGTGCTGCGCGGGCCGCAGGGGACGCTTTTTGGAAGCGGTTCGGTCGGCGGTGCCGTCCGGTTCATTACTCCCAAACCCTCGCTCGACAGCCTGAGCCTTTATGGTCGCAGCGAGATCGCGGGCACCCAGCACGGTGCAATGAGCTATGAAGGCGGTGTCGGACTGGGAGCGCCGATCGTGGAAGGCAAACTCGGCTTTCGCGCCAGCGCCTGGTATCGGCACGACGGTGGCTATGTCGACCGGCTCGACCGATATTCGAAGCAACTGATCGACAAGGATATCGATAGCAAGGACAGCTTCTCCACCCGTGTGGCGCTCGGCTGGCAGGCGACCGAAAATCTCACCCTCACCCCGTCGGTGTTCTATCAGAATGTGAAATTCGACGACAGTTCGCGCTTCGAACTGGCGCAGTCCGACATCGCTCACGCCAATTACCGGACCAGCCTTTCGCGCATTCCGGAAAACCGCAAGGATCGCTTCGTCCTTCCCGCCCTGAAAGCGGAGCTGGAACTGGATGGGATGAGCCTGGTCTCCAACACCTCTTATTTCAAGCGCAAGACCAGCACCCGGAGTGATGACGTAACACTGAGCCTGGGAATCTTCGGCAGCTATCCCGGAGGCGATTTCCCGGCCGGCTTCGAAAATTACCAGTCTGGCACGAACTCCTCGGCGAAGCAGCGCATCTTCAGCCAGGAAGTGCGGCTGCAGAACGACAATCCAGGCGATCGCTTCAACTGGGTCGCCGGCCTGTTCTACATGAACGGCACGACGCGCGAGACCTTCGGCAGTGTCGATCCCGATCTGCTTGACGTCGTCAATTTCGGGCAGACCGAAGTCTTCGGAGACGATCCGTTCCCGACCATGACCGACGCCTTTGGCACCGAACTCTATCGTGACATCTACAGTGTCTATCAGAAGGTAGGCCACAAGGACCGGCAGATCGCGGCCTTCGCACAGGCTGACTTCGAAATCGTGCCACGGTTGCGGCTGACGGCAGGCCTGCGCTACACCGATGCCAAGTACGACTTCAGCAGCTTCATTGCCGGCCCGCTCTATTCGACCGACGGGATCAACGACAGGATCAGCGCCCACAGCAAGTCGCTGACACCCAAGTTCGGGGTTACTTTCCAGGCAGACCGGAACAACATGATCTATGCCAATGCGGCCAAGGGCGTGCGCGGAAGCGGTGTCGCATCTGCGGTGGGTGCAGCCTGCGCCGCCGATGCCGCCGCGATCGGCTTCGATCCGAACACGCCCAACATCGTCGATCCGGACAGCATCTGGAGCTATGAGATCGGCAGCAAGAACCGGCTCGCCGGTGGGCGTTTGCAGCTCGATATTTCCGCCTATCGGGTCGACTGGAAAAACGTGCAGACGCTGTTCACACTGCCGGCCTGCCAGCTCTACACCACGCTCAATCTGGGGAATGCCAAGATTGACGGCGTAGACTTCGCCCTGTCGGCCAAGCCCACCGACAACCTTACCCTGGGTGTTTCGGCGTCCTATATCAATGCGCGTTACACCACCTCGGTGATCGGTCCGGAAGATAGTGTCATCCGCAAGGCCGGCGAGCCCTTCCCGGTCGCCCCATGGTCGCTGCAGCTCAATGGTGAATACGTGCTGCCGATCGACAGGGTGGACGGCTATGTCCGCGCCGACTTCACCTACACGAGCCACGACGACACGCCGCTGGATGTCAATTCGCCGCTGGTCGATCCGGATCTTCCGCGTGCGCCTGCAACAACCATGCTCAACATGCGGGTCGGAGCAAGGTTCGACGACGTCGATGTGAGCCTGTTCATGAACAATGTCACGAACAGCCACCCCGTGCAGAGCCTGACGCACGATACAGTCGGCAATCTCTGGTATCGCGGCAGCTCCTTCCGTCCTCGGACCGTGGGCCTCACTGTGACAATGCATCGTTGAGGCAGAGGGAAATGGCCCAAAGAGCAATGACGCGCTCGAGGAAATCGGCGACTCTGGCACTTGCAGCGGCACTGTTCGGTGCCGTTTCCCCTGCCGTCATGGCAGCGGATGCCAATTTCGAAGGCGTTTGGAACCGATATCCGGCCTATGCGGATACATTTTCGGGTGAACCTGACCCGCCCGAACTGCAACTGGTCGAACCGCCGCTGAAGGAGCCATATCTCACCCGATGGCGCGCATTGCAGGAACGGCGCGCCGCTGCCGACGAAGCTGGCACGCCATTGGTCACCGACAGCGCCCGTTGTCTGCCGGAAGGCGCGCCGGGCATCATGGGGGCACATTACGCGCTGCAGATCTTGCAGAACCCGAATCTGGATCAGATCACCGTGCTGGGTGAGTTCATGATGCAGACCCGGCGCATCTATCTGAATGAAGACATGCCCCCTCTGGACGAGATCAATCCGGGGTACTTCGGCTATTCCACAGGGACATGGGATGGCGATGTCCTTGAAGTGACCACGCGCGGCATAGTCGACGAACTTCGCTATGCGGACATCCCCCATTCTGCGCAGATGACAGTCAAGGAACGTTTGTACCTGGACGAAAAAGGCATCCTGCACGACGACGTGACGGTCATCGACCCGGAGTACATGACCAAGCCGTACGAGTTCAGCTTCATGTACAGCAAAGAACCGAAATCCTACAAAATTGCCGAATATGTCTGCAAGAATGATCACATGATCATCAATGATGACGGCACGCTCGATGTGGCAGTCATCAAGAACGATCCCGGCGAATGATACTGCCGCAAACCTGCCGAACACTGGGAGCACTCTGAAATGAAACGCAAGGCGCCTGGCTCGGACTGGTTGAAGCGCGGTGCCTCTGCCCCGCACGGTTGCCGGAAGATCCTGTCGGCGATTTTGGCCTGCGCCGCGAGTGCCGGGGCGCTTCCCGCAACCGCGCTGGGTCAGGATTTGACCATGCCAACCCTGACACCGGTGCCGCCGAGCGATCAGCCGCCCCTGTCATCGGCCACGCGCAAGACCAATCCCGGCACCGAGTATGTCGATCTGGCGGCGGCAGGCTATGTCGAGGAGGAGTTTTATCTTTCGGGCCAGGCCCCCGCAATTACGGCCGATGGCAAGGCTCTGTTCGACGTCCCCTACATCACCCGTATCCTGGTGAGGAAGCCCGCAGATCCGGCCAAATTCAACGGCACCGTCGTGATTGCGCCGTTCACCTGGATCGGTGAACGCGCAGCTGGCTGGATCTTAACGAGAGACTACCTCGTTCGACATGGCTACGCCTTCGTCGGATACACCTTGAACATCAACAAGCCGGCACAAGACCCCAAGACCCACACGGATCCGAACTGGCAACCGGACCCGGAGCCGGCGAACCTCAATTTCGATTTCATGCGGCGCTTCGATTATGCGCGATACGCGCCGCTTGGCACATACTATGATCCTCAGCGCTTCCGGCGCGGCTCAATTCCCGATCCCTTTGTTCCGCAATCGCAGGCCATTGGCGGCGAACTCGCCATGCTGCTCAAGTCGAACCTTCCGAATGGACCAATGGCCGGGCTCAATGTCGAACGTGTCTATGTGAACAGTTGGGCTGTCACCGCGCAAGTATGGATGGACTATCTCGACCAGGGGCGTCACCAACAGTGGCGCATGCCCGATGGCAGACCCCTTATCGACGCGTACATGACCGGCAGGATGACCTTCGGCGAAGTGGGCGGAGATGTCATTCGCGTCCCACGCCGCATGCCGGAAGATGCTCCCTTCGTTACCGTCTACAGCCAGTCCGAAGCCATGTACGATGCGGTGGCAGGGGTGGAATTGCCAGCCGACAGCGATCGCCCGAAGCTGCGCTTCTACGAAATCACCGGAATGCCCCATCTGCGCATGGCCGATCTTGGCACGGAAGAAGTGGAAGATTTGCCCGCGGATGTGGGCAAGTCTGACGATCCCAAATGCAATACGCTTTACGATGAGCCGGCCGAACTGGTGGTCTCCGCCATGCTGGACCGGATGGACCAGTGGGTTCGCCACGAAGTGCCCATGCCGAAAGCAGAACGCCTGCAGCGCAAAGGCAATTCCATCGCTCGCGACCCGAAGTACGGCAATATGATCGGGGGTGTGCGCCCCCCCTGGGTCATGGCCCCGGCGGCAGTATACTGGACTGAGCAGGAAGCCCAGTGCGGCATGGTCTACGAAACCAAACAGCCATATTCGCGCACGGAATTGCGGCGCCTCTACGGCTCATATTCCAATTATCTGCGCAAATTCGAGGCGGCCAAGAAGCGCGCTGTCCAGGAAGGCTTTCTGCTGGCGGAAGACGCAGACGACCTTCGTCCCGTCGCACGGCCCGAGGATTTCTGAACGGCTAGTAGCTCAGATCGGCCTCGGGCACGTCATTGGGAAAGCGCTGGCTGGCCGTAGCCCTGTACCAGACATCACCGGCGGTGACGGGGCGCAGGATCAGGCGCCGTTCGTTCACATTGACGTTGCCCATCGTCTGCACTTCGTACAGCGCCTCGAAATCCCCGTCTGCACTGGGGAGATCCCGGCCCAACATGGCCATCTTCGATGGATCGCTGATCAATTGCGCCATTTGCAGGATCGCCGGATCCCGGGTGCCCATGATCACAATGATCGCATTGCCGGAAGGGCCGTGCAGACGGGCTATGTAGCCATAATCGCGCGTGGCGACGCGGTCCTCGGAAATGACGGAGCCATCGGAGCGGAAGTGCCTGCCGCTTTCGCGATCGATCAACTCGTCATAGTTCGCCCCGACTTTCATCCCCGATGCATTGAAGAGCGGGTTACGCAAAAGCGGCGGCAGGCAGGCGATCGATCCGACATAGACAATGTTGGCCGCCTTGAGCATTTGCGACGTCAATTGCGAACCATATGTCAGGGCAGTGGGCCTGCTCCCGCCGGCCATGGAATCCAGGCGAGCAGCCTGCAACTTTGCGAGTGCCAGGGTCGTGCCCGCGGACAGGAAATGTGCATCGACATCGCGTAGCTTGCCCCTGTGCTCTGGATTGCGCATCAACACGACGTCGAGAGCTTCGCCATTCCTGATGAGCGGGTCCCGAACCAGCTGCGATGTGCCGCGAAGGGCGTTGTTCTGGGCAAAAAGAAAATCGTCCCCGGCGACAATCAGGTTCGGATTTCCGTTCGTGTGCAGCGAGTTCCAGACTGGCGATCCCACTATCTCGGGATCATCCGAAAGAAGCCGGGAGGATGTCAGCAACCAAACGGTCAACCCGGAGAGGCACACAAACGCAGCCAGAGCCGCCAGCACCTGAAGCCCCGTACGGGCGTGCCCTGAAGCCTCACTGGCATCTTCACGGCCTTCGCCCGGCTCGTGTGACCCATCGCAGACCTTGACCGAATATTCGCCTTGGGGAATGCTGATCCTGACGGGGCGCCCGTCGGCGTAAAACTCCTCGAGTTTTTTGCGCAGGCGGTGGACGTAGACGCGTACGCTGGCATTGCCCGCCAAAATAAACTCCGGCTTGTCGCCGAACAGGTCTGTGGCGATTTCCGTCTCTTTGGGAAACTGGCCCGCGCGCGTCCGCTCCAGCAGATAATCGAAGAGGCGCACAAGCTTGTCCGATCGGCCGGACGCAAGCGTTTCCCGGAATTGAGCGATTTCCGTTTCGATGTCTGGTGAGATCGCGATGGACACGGTCAATCGCAAATTGCGGAAGTTTTACTGACGACGCCCATAGATTGAACCTACCACCCCATCCGGATTGCCCAAGCCGTTCCTTGGCACAATAGTTGCCCGCCACGGTCAGTCAAATGCGCAGGCGGGCCCACGGTCGGGGCCGTATCGGGGTGAGTGAGACGCAGCATCGTTCCGTGAATGCCCGGCGATTCAAAAGCTAGCGATCAGAATTGAACTCGCTCACTGTCGAAGCAAAGACCGAGGACAATTCCCATTGGACCGCGATCTTCCTTGAGTGCCTGGTGCAGGCTCTGGCCTACGAAATAGAGGCAAGGCCGAACGATCTCAGCGAGAGTACCGCTTCAAGGCGCCATTCTTCGCCAGCTATATAGATTGCGGGACCGCCCGAGGCGTTCTCAACAGTCGATACTGGCGCACCCGACAGGATTCGAACCTGTGGCCTCTGCCTTCGGAGGGCATAAAAAATATGCCTTGGCCTTCACATCGCATCACTCAAAGTCACGGAAAATCAAGAATTTTATAATAACATGCTCTAGCCTGATCGCCGTTGTGCGTATATGCATATTTGACGGATATTTCACAAATTAGAGATCGCGCATGGCCAAGACACTGAAGGAAGCGCCCCTTACGACCAGGAACGCTAGGGACAAGCTACCCGAGGGCCTCCACTGGCGCGGCATCGACCCTGAAGTGCATCTTGGCTACAGGAAGGGAAAGCGCGGCGGCGTGTGGCTGGTGCGATGGCGAAATGGAGTTGGCTACCGCCAAGAACGCCTGGGGACTGCGGACGATCAGATTGCGGAAGATACGCTATCTTATGCCGACGCGGTGAAGGGCGGCCGCGAGAAAGTCGAGGCCGCAAGACGGGAGGCGCGGGCCAATGCTGAAGGGCCGGCGGAAACCGTTCGCTCTGCGGTTGCCGCCTACATCTCCATGCGGGACGCCCGCGACAGCGAACGCGCAGGCCGAACCGTGCGCTCGACAGCATCGTACCGCCTCGAATTACACTTGTTGGGCCGCGAAGCGAATGGCAGGCGGAAGGCAATCCTGCCCGCTTCTTTAGCGGATACTCCGCTTCACGACTTAGCTGAGAGCAAGTTGATGGCCTGGCGGCAAGGACTGCCGGTCGCCATGAAAGCGACGACGCAAAAGCGGTTGATTAATGACCTGAAAGCGGCGCTCAATGCGGCATGCACCATCCATCGGCAGAAACTTCCGCATACACTGCCGAACACCATCAAGCATGGCCTTACTGCGCCCGTCACCGCCCCCGAAAATTCGGTGGAGGTCGCGCGCGAAAATCAGATTTTGCCTGATGGCGCGATAGGTCGAATAATCAGCGCAGCGAAGGAAGTTGACGGCGCGAAGGGGTGGGGGGGCGACCTTTACCGAATGATCGTTGTTTTAGCTGCAACGGGCGCACGATTTTCTCAGGTGGCGAGACTGCGCGTGTCAGATGTGCAGGCCGAAAAGTCTCGCATCCTCGTGCCAACCAGCCGCAAGGGGCGCGGCAATAAAAATGGCTCCACACCAGTGCCAATTGGCCAAGACGTTCTCGCAGCGCTGGTGCCGGCTATCGAAAGGCGTGACCCTGGCGACGCGCTGTTGTTGCGCTGGAACTACGAACAATCAGATACTTCCATTCGCTGGACCAAGACCAGCCGCAGCCCTTGGCGCGCCGCATATGAAATTCTTCCATTTTGGGCAGCGATCCGAAAGGCGGCAAGCTTGGACGCATCTGTCGTCCCTTACGCACTAAGACATTCAAGCATCGTTCGCGGCATTCGGGCGGGCCTGCCGCTGCGCCTGGTGGCCGCACTGCACGACACGTCCGTGGAGATGATCGAACGCCATTATGGCAGGTGGATTGCTGACGGGCTTGACGACCTGGCGGCGCGGGCTGTTGTTCCGCTGGTGCCCAGCGCGTGACCGCACGCCAGATCGCTTAAACGGTGGAAATCCCGCAAGAGGAAAGCACCAAGGTTTCCTGCTGAAGATCGCACCTGCCCGAGACGGGCAGATTTGCACAGAAGGCAACCGACGCAATGAGCAAGATTGACGAACGCGTATTGGCAATGACAGTGAACGAGGCGTGCATTGCGCTCTCTCTCGGTCGTTCTAGCATCCAAAAGCTGATCAATACAGGGCAACTTCGGGCTGTTAAGATTGGGGGTTCTACCCGCATTCCTACGTCCAGTATTCGCAAATTGATTGGCGAAGGGGAGGCCGCGTGATGAAGCATGTTATCACCAGCCGCCGCGAATACTTCGCCGGCCAAGCCCTGGCAGGCTTGCTATCGGACTCTGACCTCACGATGGCCCCGGACCAAATGGCCGAACACGCGTTGGACGTGGCCGAGGCAATGGTCGCTGAACTCGAAAAGCGGGAGGCAGCAAAGTGAAAGGCGGCGACCCCGACCAGAACCGCCGCCTCGCTACACTTGCTGTAAATTCTGATAGTGAAAAACCCTATCGCGATCAAATCGACGAACTTCAGACCACGGACGATTTCCGGGCGTGGTGCGCCGCGAATGCGGAGCGCCTTACGGCTGCTGAGGATCGGAAAAGGCGCCAAATCCAGGACGCAGTGATCCGCGCGGTTCAAGTGGCCCTCGAAAGAGGTGCGACATTGGATGATGCCGGTGACGATTTGCTACTCCGCTTCGCCTACGGCATTCCAGGTGGCGTTCCTTGGTCGCCCTCCGCTTTGCGTCATGCCCTGCGGGCAATCGGCTGGAACTCACCCCGCATCTGCGCGAAAGGCGGTGCCATTTGACCGCCGCACAGCGCCACGATGACTTGACGGTGGACACTATCGAGTCCGCCTTGCATGCGATTGATGCCGACACTTCGCGCGAGAAGTGGGCGCGCATCGGCATGGCCCTGAAGTCGGAGCTTGGCGACAAGGACGGCTTCGAACTGTTCGACGCGTGGAGCAAGACGGCGAGCCGCAGCTATGACGAAAAGGAATGCGAGGCCACCTGGAAGTCCATCAAGGCGGGCGGCGGCGTCAACATCGGCACCCTGATTTACGAGGCGCAGCAAAATGGCTGGCGCTTCGACAGCGACCGCACGAAGCTGGACGCGGCAGCGATCGAACGCCGCCGGGCCGAACGCGAGGCCGAGCGCAAAGCGGCGGAAGCCGAAACCCGCAAGAAACAGGGCGTGGCCGCCAAGCTGGCGAACCTGACATGGGATGCTGCCCAGCCGGCTGGCGACGCCCACCCGTACCTGCAGGGCAAGGGCGTCCGCGCGCACGGCCTGGGGATTGGCGAATGGCCGCTGATTAACGACAACGGCGAAGTGTTCCGGCGCCTGCCGGACGCGCTGTTGATCCCCATTGCCGACGCGAAAAACGGCAAGGTCATAAGTCTGCAAGGCATCCTGCTGGATTTAGATGGCGGCATTGCAAAGCGCTACCTGAAGAACGGCCGCAAGCGCGGCGGCTATCACATGATCGGTGTGCCGCCGGAAGCGGGCCAGCCTTTGGTTTTCTGCGAGGGCTACGCCACCGGCGCCACCATTCACGAGCTAACCGGCTGGTGCGTTATCGTGACGTTTGACGCGCCCAACCTGCCATTGGTCGCGGAAATCATGCGCGAGAAGTTTCCCCAGGCGGGGTTCATCATCGCGGCGGATAACGACGCATTCACGACCAAGCCGGACGGGACGCCGATTAACCCCGGCCTGGACTATGGCAAGCGCGCCGCCGATGCCACCAGGGGCTTTATGGTCGCGCCGAAGTTCCAGGACTTGGAGGGCGAGCCGACCGACTGGAACGACTTGGCCCAGCGCGAGGGCGACACCGTGGCCCGCGCGCAGCTGCTGGCGAACCCGCTGACCAGCAAGCCGGACACTACCGGCGCGGACGTGGCGGCCACCCCGCCGGCGAACGACAACGTGCAGTACGATATGTTGCCGGACTTGGGATTGAACGGAAAGCCGCTGGCGACTATCGAGAACGTGGCTGAAGTGTGTAGGCGCTTGGGGGTGGTTGCCCGCTACAACGTCATCGCCAAGAATCAGGAAATACTGATTCCAGGTGAAAGCTACCTGATCGATAATCGCGACAATGACTCCTTTGCTCGCCTGGAAAGCGAATGTGCGAAGTTTGGTGTGTCTACCGGAAATCTGAGCGGCTTTATCGGACACATCGCCGGTCAGAACCCGTTCAATCCGGTGGCCAACTGGATCAAGTCGCGGGAATGGGATGGCAAGCCGCGCCTGCAGGCGCTTTGCGACACAATCACGCCGGTGGACGACAAGCGCCTGCCGGACGGCCGCAACCTGAAGGACGTTCTAATCCGCCGGTGGATGGTTTCCGCGATCACGGCCGCATTCTCGCCTGATGGTGTGAGCGCCCACGGCATCCTTGTGTTTCAGGGGCCGCAGTACCTGGGCAAGACTATGTGGTTTAAACAGCTTGTCCCCGAACACTTGGGCGTCCTGCAGGACGGCATGATGTTGAACCCGTCCGACCGTGACAGCGTAAAACAGGCGGTTAGCTTTTGGCTGGTGGAACTGGGGGAACTGGACGCGACGTTCCGCAAGGCTGACCTTGCCGCGCTTAAATCATTCGTCACGCGCAAACAGGACGTGCTGCGCCTGCCTTACGCTCGAAAGGAAAGCACGCTGGCCCGCCGAACCGTGTTCTTCGGTTCGGTCAATCCGCGCGAGTTCCTGCACGATGTGACCGGCAACCGCCGTTACTGGACGATTGAATGCGAGAACCTGGACCTGGAGGCGCAGCGCCAGCTGGACATGCAACAGGTGTGGGCCGAAGTGCTGCAGCTGCACCTGGACGGCGAAAACCACTATCTGGCGCCGGAAGAAATGGCCGCGTTGAACGACCATAACGCCGAGTTTCAGGCGGTGGACCCGATAGAGGAACGCATTCAGACGCGGCTGGCTTGGGATTTGCCCGCCAGCGCGTGGGGCTGGCGCACGTCCACGGAAATCCTGCTGGCGGTAGGCATTGACCGCCCCAGTATTGCGGACGCCACCAGGGCATCGAACGTCATCCGCAAGCTCAATGGTGGCCAATCGAAGCGGACGGCAGCACGGCGGCTTTTGCGGTGTCCGCCGACGCATGGCGCGCGCAATTCGACGGGTGAAGGCCAACCGTTCTAGACGCTAACACCGCCCCCATACCAACGCACCCAGCCGCCCCGTGGCGCACCGGGCTTTTTTGCGCGGCCTCGTGCGCGATCCATGACACCTAGCAGAGATGCGAAAGGTGTCATGGAGAGGCGTCACATCGCTAGATCGCGGAATTCTGCGATTTCTGGACCATCAATGACACCATGACACCTATGACACCGACCTATTGAAGTGGGAAAGATTTTAGAAGCGAGGGCAATTAAGGGGCTTATATAGGAACCCCCGGTCATTTCCGTCACGGCTGTCATGCTAGACGCGCAAATGGCGGAAATCTGCGCTTGCGGACTATGACACGAGCGCGCGTCGTGGCAGTAGGTTTTCAATTGAGGCTGAGGGGACTTGTATGGCTGTTGATGGTCAGGATGAACGAACCACCGCGACAGGCCTTTTCCACTTTGCTCATTCCTATGCTGCGAGCGCGATCACTTTAACCGAGCACCAGGTACGCGCCACTCACAGAGACGCCCCGATCAGATACCTATTTGCACACGCGGCTGAATTGTATCTCAAAGCATTCTGTCGGCTGCACGGCGTGCCAGTGAGAGAACTGAGCGGACGGAGCTTAGGCCATAATCTGGAAGCACTGGTTGATAAGGCCAACACGCTGGGGCTGGGCGCCGATCCTAAACTTTGCGCCTGTCTGGCGGCCATGAACAACGCGATATTGCATCGCTACATTGTCACTGGTGCCCGCCGGGAGCCTAACCTGGTTGACGTTCGAGAAACCTGCATCAAGCTGAACGACCAGGTTGGCCCCTTGGTGTACACAGCCGAGGGCCTAACGCGAGCCGCACCCAGCCTCTGACGCAGCAACCTTCCATGGAGTTGGCGTGCGAGGCAGCGTCATGCCCCATCCGTCGCTCGCGCTGCCCCTGATCCCGGCCATGCTGGAGCATACGGCGATGACACTGTGACTAGGCGCATGGCTGTCAGCCGCGCGGGAAGTGGCAGCCAAAGGCAATCGCTTTGACGAAAGAATATTGCGTGGCTGAGCAATGGACACCCCCCCGTTGCGGGTCCCATTCGACGGGCGCCAGTGCGGGGGCATGTTGCCCGCACCAAGTGAAATCTGCGTGGGGTTTGAAATCGAAAATTATGACTATTCATGCCACTGTGATCGAGGAAATCGAATAGTGGACACTCGCGACGAAAAGTTGCTGGAATTCGCGACAAAGCGCCGAGCCGAAACCCTGCCACCGTCTGGAAAATGGGCAGCCAAGCCGTTGCCCGCGAAAGCACTAGGAGTAAAGCCGCACACCGTTTCCGGCACGATTTCCGCACTTCAAAAGAAGTCCGCGCGCTTGGGCCGTGCGCCGGGCCATTTCGACAACGGCGCGGCGCCCGTTTATGCCATGGGCAAGCTGACAGTGCGGCGTGGGCGCACTGGCGAGATTGATCGCACTCGGAAATCTCTGCTTAGGCTTGCGTGTCAAAAAAGGCATGAAATACATTATGTTACCTGAATCAATCCAAGAGATCGCTGACGTTATCGGGCGTGAAGCGGCGTTATACTTAGTGGGCCAGTTGCCGACCTGTAGGGCGGGCGCTCAGGGCAAACGAGCAACGCGCGTCATCCTGTACGTGCCCAAGCGCCTGAAGCCTAACCACCGACTGGTCCAAATCCTTGGATGGGAACGTGCGAATAAGCTGGTCGAAGGGTTCGGCGGGGAAATCCTGCAGCCTGCGAACTGCCAGGAGGTCTATCGCCGGTTTCGTGATCGCGAGGCCCAGCGCCTGTTTGATGGCGGTGCGAGCATTCCCGACCTGGCCGCGATCTTCAGCGTTACCGAACGGCATATCAGGAACCTGACGCGGGCGGCATTAGGCGGGCTTCCGGCGGCCGCGAATGACTAGGCCGGGAAATACCACAAGAGGAACCGGCCAAGCCATTCGGACAAACCAGATTTACTGAACCTCTGAAAGGCCAATTGCCAATGCCCTCCTGCCATCGTGACGGCCATCACTCGAAGAAACCCCTTCGAAAATTGACGATTCTGCTGGAAGCGGAACTTGCCAGCCAACTCTTAGGTGAACGTGCCCGCATCGCCGCCAATGAAGGCGTAAACGTCTCACTCACATCGCTGGCGACGAAAGCCATGCGCGCCGGGTTCGAATCAATGGGCAAATCCTAACAGCGCCCCTCGCCCAAGGGTCAGCTGAGTCCGGCTGGCATCGCTGAGGGCGATTGCCATTTTCCAGGAGCTAAGCGGCATGACGAGCAAGCGGCTAAATGCCGTTATCACCATTGGCGGCGCCCTCTCCAGTACGCTGGGCACGGCCATCGGCGGCGCGCGCGGCAAGCTGCGCAAGATCGGCGCCACAATCAAGGACCTGGAGCGCGAGCAAAAGGACCTTAACAAGTCCATGAAGGTGATGACCGAGCTAGGCAGGTCCGGCGAAATGCTGGGGCTGCAGTATCGCTATGACGCGCTGACAACGAAAATCGGCCACGCCAAACGCGAACAAGAGAAGATGAACCGCGCCATGCGGGGCATGGAAGCGGGCAAGGCGCGCATGGGCAGCGCCCTGGCGGGCATCGCCACCGTGGGCGCCGTGGTCGCGACTGCCGGCCTGCCGGTGATCCAGGCGGCGAGCTTCGAAACCGCGATGGCCGGCGTTGCCAAACAGGTGAACGGCGCGCGCGATGCGAGCGGCAAGCTAACGCCTATCTATTACGAAATGGCCCGCGCAATTCAGCAGCTGGGCCGCGAAATCCCGATTTCCACGAATGAGCTTGCCGGCATGGTCGAGGCAGGCGCGCGCATGGGCATCCAGGGCAAGGCCAACCTAATCGAGTTCACGCGGACCACCGCGATGATGGCCACCGCGCTGGACCTGCCGCGCGAGGAACTTTCGGACCAGATGGGCAAGATTGCAAATCTGTTCCATGTCCCGATCCCCGCCGTTAAGGACCTGGGCGACGCCATCAATTACCTGGACGACAACACCGTGTCCAAGGGTGGCGACATTATCGACTATCTGCAGCGCACCGGCGGCGTGGCCGGCGCGGTCAAGGTTTCGGCCACGGAAATGGCGGCGCTGGGGTCCACGCTCTTGAGCCTGGGCGAGCGCACCGAAACGGCCGGAACCGCGTCTAACGCGTTCATTCAAAAGCTGGCCGCCGCCGACAAGGGCACGAAGAAATTTCGCAGCGCCATGGATGAACTGGGCCTGTCCACCGCCGCCGTGCAAAAGGGCATGCAAGAGGACGCCCAGGGCACAATCCTTAAGGTCCTGGACGCGGTTAACAAGATGCCCAAGGCCCAGCGCCTGGGCATCATGGTGGACCTGGTGGGCTTGGAGCATTCCGACACGCTCGCCAAGTTGTCCGGCAACGTGGCCGAGTATCGCAAGCAAATCGAGCTTGTCGGCAGCGACAAGGCTAAGGGCAGCATGTCCAGGGAATTCGCGGCGCAGCTGGCGACCACGAACGCGCAATGGGAGATCATGAAGAACCGGCTGACCGAAGTTTCGGTTAATATCGGCGCCGTTCTCCTGCCCAAGATCAATCAAGCCATGGGCGTGTTCGGCAAGGCCACCAGCGTTGTGGCAGATTTCGCGCGCGAGCATCCTGGTGTGGTTAAAGGCATCCTTGGCGTCGTGGGCGCTGTAGTCGGCAGCATTGGCGCCATGAAAGGGGCGTCTTTCGCCTGGAATGCAGCTGTGGTCTCGTTCAAGGCCCTCCGGCTCGCGATGGCGACGAATCCCATTGGCCTGGCGCTGACGGGCCTGTCGGCAGCTGCCGTCTTGGTCTATCAGAACTGGGAGCCGATTAGCGCATTTTTCAAGGGAGTATGGGCGGACATTACGGACGCCGGAAAGGCTGCGTGGGGCTGGATTAAGGACAAGTTCCTGAATTTTACCCCGCTGGGCATCGTAATCAGCAACTGGGGGCCTATCAGCCGGTTTTTTGGCGACCTGTGGGCCATCGTCAAAGACGCGGCCGTTATCGCCTGGGATTGGATCAAGCGCGAGGTTCTATCCTGGCCGCCGGTCCAAATGATCCGCGCCGCCTGGACGCCGGTTTCCGAATTCTTCGGCAGCCTGTGGACCGGCGTTAAGGACGTGGCCGGCGTCGCCTGGGATTGGATCAAGGAAGCGCTGGGCTGGACCCCGCTGGGCACGGTCGCGAAGAACTGGGAACCCCTAACCAAGTTCTTTTCGGACTTGTGGACCGGGCTTGTTTCCAGCGCCAAGGGCTTCCTGGACTGGATCGTGGACCGCATCACGAGGGTGGGCAATGCGGTCCATGCCGTCCGCAATCTCATGGACAGCAAGGCGGACGAAATCCGCGCAGGCAAGCCAGGCGCGCCCGGCCGACCTGGACAGCCAGGCGCGACAGGCAAGCCGGGGTCTGCGAGCAAGGGACGGCCTGCGCCCAAAATGCCGCAGATTGCAACTGCGCGCGGGAGTGTTCGGCCAGCCATCAACGACAATAGCAAAACCGAAATCCATATCACGCAGCAGCCTGGCCAGAACGCCAAGGCGGTGGGCGATGAAGTCGAGCGGCGCCTTAGTAAACAGCGCCGCGCGCGCAACGGCGGCCAGTTGTATGACGCGCCGAGGGGCTACTAATTGAGGGCCGGCTAGTTTTACGGGTGCGTGTTCTCGGCCTCCCAAGCTTCGATCTTGGTAAGTGGATAGACCACACGCCCCCGCAGCTTCATGTATGTCGGCCCAACGCCTTTGCTCCGCCAGTTTGCAAGAGTGCCTAGACAGAAGGTGCCGCACCAGCGCTCGACTAGTTCATGCGGCGATAGAAGCTTCTCGTACTTCATTTTGAAAAACTCCCCATCGCGCGGACTCGCTTGAGGCAACGTCTCGCCAAAAAAGCGGAAGGCTGACCAGGGAGTCGGCGTTTCGTCGAGGTTATGCGCTCGCCGCCCTTGTCGAAATCTAGCGCTATGGCGCGTAGCGCGTTTGCAAGATCATGGCGCCCCCATTCCTCGACGCTCCCCGCTGCATCGAAAAGCAATGATGTGGTGAGGCCTAGATGCCTGCGCGCATTCTTCCGATTTGTAATAGTATGTGACTGCAATGCGATCACGCGGACCTGCATATGTTCTGCAATTTCCATAGTCTATACCCTATCATTATCAAATCATCATAGGGATTTTTCGCTGTGATTCGGCGTTAAATCAATGAAAAATTACGCCATAGCATCACATTTCTTATAACTGATATGAGTTATTGTTAATTTCTCATATCAGTTATACTTAAATTTCTACATGCGTCATTCGTGGATCAACCCAAGTGATTGCTCGCAGACGCGCGAGGTTGCCCGCCCCTGACCGCAGGCGGCTTATTTGACGAATATTTGATGAAACAAAGCACAACGACGCTAAGTCATTGATTTTTTGGCGCACCCGACAGGATTCGAACCTGTGGCCTCTGCCTTCGGAGGGCGGCTCTCGACTGAAATTACAGCACTTTTCGAGGAATGTTCACGGTTTAGACCCGTGAACGTATCGTGAAAATGCGCTCGTTGCTCGCACATAACTCGCACAACCTCTATCGGCGGTCCGCGGCGGCAAGCGCCTCGGCCATGTGGTCAGGGTGGTGATGGGCATAGAGGGCGGTCGTCCGGGCATCCTTGTGCCCGAGCCAGCCGCCAATTAGGTGAAGGGGAACGCCGCGCTGTGCCATCCAGGTTCCACAGGTGTGGCGTAGGACGTGCGGGGTGACGTCGATCAGACCAGCGCGTTTGCAGGCACCGCCGAAGCTTCCCTCGCCGCGCTTGTCCTCGTTGCCGTCCCAGCCGCCGCCAATGTCCTTGATGCGCTCACCGTGATTGTGAACGACATATCCAAGTTCGGTGCCGCGATCGCGGGCCAGCCGCAGGAAGGTCATGAGCCGCCGCGGTATCGGCTGGCCGACTACCTTGCGCTTTGAAGTCTGGCGATCGCCGCTTCGGGCAAAGTAGATCCGACCGGCTTCCAGATCGACGTTCGGCCAACGCAGAGACAGGATCGCGTCTCTTCTGGCGCCCGTATAGAGCCCAATCAGGATGAACAGCGGCAGGTACAGTCTGACGTCGCTGCGGCCTGAACGCGCCGCCCACAGGAGCGCTGCGGCCTCCTTTTGGGTCAGCCAGCGATCACGGCCCTCGGGCTTGGCAGGCAGCTCGACATGGGGGACTGTGGTCAGACGGCCCTCGCTATGCGCGAAGTTGAGCGCAGCCTTCAGGACGACGAGCTCGCGCCGCACGGTGCCGTCGCTCTTCTTTCGCCAGGTACGATAGGCTTTGCAGGTCTGCTTGGTGATCGCGTCGACGGTTTGCTCGCCCCAGAAGGTCAGCAGAGGGACCATGGCATAGGCGATCCGCTTCGGATCCGCCGCTGTGGGGGCGTGGAGCGTGCCGTAAAGATCCAACGCGCTTGCGATCAGGTAGTCGTTCGGCCGCGCCGGCCCGGCAGGACGGATACTGAGTTCTCGTTCGCGGAGGAAGGCCCCGAGGACCGCTTCAGCCTCTCGGCCGTCTGCAGTGCCAGTGCTGCGGCGCCGCTCGCGCCCTCCTTCGAACCAGACGATGTAGAAGTTCGGCCTGCCGTCGATCCGCTTGAGGCGGGGGCCGGTGTTGGGCCTTGGCATGCGGCTTGCTCCTGCTGTGCGATCCAGGCCAAGGCCGTCTCGCGGGGGTACAGGTACGCCTTACCGGGCTTCCAGCATGGAAGACCCTTTGCGCGTAGCGTTCGGACCGTCGCAGCCGTTATTCCGCCAACTTCTGCAGCGAGTTGCTTGGCGGTTAGATAGCGCGCGGTCATTCGTAATCTCGAGAATCGAGCCCGAGGGCTTGAAAGACCCGATCCCGCATCGCAGTAAGGTCCACGATGACTGCGGCCTCAGCGCGTTCACGAGCATTGACACGCAGGAGCGATCCGACAGACGTAATGCGCTTCTCTGCCAAGCATTCGCCGAGCCGTGCGCCGTGCGAGTACACGTAGAAGGTTAGGCCGAGGCTCTCGGAATCGTAAATCTCACCCGGTCCGCGTTCGTCGTCACCTGTGTGGGCGAAATCGAACATCGCGCGCTGGAATGCGGTCTTCGTATCGATCCCGTAAGTCGTTAGGATGCGAGCGAGCGCATATCCCAGCACATCGTGCACGCTGAAGCTGTGGGCCTTGCCGTTTTCCGGCTGCTCTTTGCCAATGATACGCCAGTCCTTGCGTGAGAGGTGCGCGCGGAAGTTGTCGTGCGACATCCCGATCGCCTCGGCTACCTGGGCACTGGTGAACTTGAGGTCGTGCATCATCAATTCCTGTGACTTTCGTTAACAGCTATGTAAGTGAACGATGGTCACAGGTCAAGCATCACAGGAGCCGATATTCCACAGGGCCCCAACTGGCTCCGGTCGGATCCAGCCGCCTGCACCGGGTTCTTCGAATGTAGTCGCGGTGCCGCCTCAAGAGAGTGCGGTCCGCAGAAGGCGGGAAAGCCTCGGCCTCACTCTGATCCAATCCGTAGAGAGGGAAGTTGAAGTCGTCCTCGTCCGGCTCGCTATCGGAGTCCGCATCGCAAGGGTCGTCGTCGATTGCCTTGTCGATGTCGGCAACTGCGCAGCCAGGGCCGCTGGTGGCATCGAGCGCCCACGGCGAGAGCACGAAAGAATCCTCCAGGTCGGTTTCCTCCAGGTCGGGATCGCCGTCCAGCCGATCGAGCATGCCGATAAGGCGATCAATCAACGCCTCCACCTCGGCGCGGCGAGGCGTGGCGGCTGGGAAGCTGTGACGAAAGCCGGGAATATGATGAATGGGATTGGCGCGCGCGGAATCCGCCCGTAGTGGGAAATTAGCCATGATCGTTCTCCTGGAACGGTTGCGGTCAGAGCCGGGCGGTTGTTGGTAGCTTCCGCTCGGCTCGCTTTCGTGTTAGCTCTAAATCATGAGCCAGTCAATTCGCGTTTACACGAAAAGGGCACGACCTGCGCAGGCAGGTCAGATGGTTGGTGTTCGCCTTCAACCCGATCTGCTCGCAAAGCTCGACGCATGGATCGCCGACCAGGACGACGCCCCAAGCCGGCCGGAAGCGTTGCGAAGGTTGCTGTCGACAGTCCTCGGCTGATGTGTCGGTAGGGGGCGTGCCTGTGTATATGTCGGCCTTTGGACTCGACGTAGGCGCCGAATCAGGGAATCCCTAAGACCTTGATTGCCTCGAAAAAGGCGAAGCCCCCGGTGGTAGGACACCGAGGGCTTGGTCGAGGCAACTCCTGGGATATCCTTGGCCGGAACCAGGAGCGGGTTATTCCCCGTCGCTGTGGGAGCTTTCCCATAAGTGCGGGGCACCCGTCAAGCCGGTCGTAACATGGAAAGGTTAATCCATGACTCCAAGACGACCGCGGCGCCCGGTGCGCGCCAAACTGACCGACGAAACGATCCGTGAAATCTGGCGACTACTCCGTGAGGGGTGGTTTCAGCACGATATCGCGGCGAAACTGGGCATCAACCAGGGACGCATATCAGAGGTCAACACAGGTAAGCGTGGATCCCATATAACGGGGCTTCGTCCTGTCTAACCGGGAAGAGGGTGATCTTCGGATCACTCTCTTCTTAACCACCATCGTCATTGTCCACAGATTGCTCGCGGTCCTGTTCCTTGCCGCCATCAATAATCGCGAACTGGGGCCGAACATCCTCGCTTCGAATTCCTAGACAGAACTCGTCGATGGTTTCCTTCAGATGAGGGGCGCATTTCTGCCCGAATTCCTTGACGGCAGTCGCGAATGCATCACTGTTAATCGCACCGGCATGATCCAGTGCATGGATAAGTGTGTAGAGCGCAAGCTGTTGCGCACCAATTTGGTTCGCGAAATACTGGAGCGCTTCATCCATATTTTCGAATGTGACACTCTTCACCTACTGCCCCCCTCTCAGTGGCCCGTTGAGACTCTGGCGGACCCGGCGTGCGAGCTGACCGCCTGATTCCCGCGCCTCTCTAGCGTTCGTAACTGACGGGAAACTATTATGGAAGTGGTAGGTATCGCCAGCCTTCAGAGCCCCCAATTCATGGTTGGGAATGACCTGGGCGCCGCGCGGAAGGTTAACCAGTTCTCTCCCCCTCTCGCCGACCCATGCGAGGCCGCCAGGTGCAAAGTTCGTCCCGTTTGCAAAGCCTGGCACGGAAACTGGAGTAGAATTGACCCAGCCGCCTACCTCGCTGCCAAGCCCTGACAGGAAGCTTGAGCCCGACACGCCGTTAATCGATGCACCTGCGCTGCCAAGCAGCATCCTGCCGATGCTGAGAGTGGCCTGCTGGATCTGCAGGCGGACGAGATCCGCGAGAATTTGGCGGATCACGCTACGGGCCACATCGCCCAAGCTCTCAAAATTGACGATCGCCTGTGTCAAACCTTCGTTGAACGCCTGCAAACCATCAACGCCAATTTGCTCAAGCGAATCCGACATGTTCGTGGCGGTCGCCTGAACGTCATAAGCATAGCGCTCACCTGGGCTCATGTTCTGCAAACGCATGCGTTCACGAGCCGCGGCCTGCTGCTGGGCAAGCATGACCTGTGCCTGCTCGGCATCGGCAACCCGGCCGCTGGCGATCTCCTGATCGAGCAAATTGCGCTGAATCTGCTGATGCAACTCCAATGCCGCCGCTTCCAGCCGGGCGCGCTCCTTGGTGTTCGGCTCGATATCCGCCCATGCCTCGAGGGTCGCCGCCTGGCGATCGAGCATGTCGTTTGCGAGGCGCGTCTGACGCTCGGCCAGATCTCGCTGGAGTTGCGTGCCATAAAGCGATGGCGTGACATTGATGGAGCCATCCGCGCCGATCTTCGTCGAGCCGTAGAGCCGTTCGATATACGCGATCTGCGCTTTCTTCTGTTCGGCGCTGAAATCCTTGTTCGCATTGATCTCGGCAATGCGCTGCTCTTTCTCGGCAGCGAGCAGGTCATAGGACAGCGAGGCGCGATCCTCGGCGCTGGTGGCGAGGTCGAGCTTGGCGCGCAGTTCTTCCTGATTGAGCCGGTCGATTTCTTTCGCCTGATCCGCAGCGATCTCCGCGGCCGTCTTGCCAGATGCCGCGCGGTCCGTCTTTGACTTGCTGCCAGAGGTTCCGGTCGACCGTAGCGACGGGTCGAGCACACCCTCTTTCAGCGACTTCTCGATGGCGTTGGCGTTCTTTTCTTTGATTCCCGACGAAAATCCGTCACGAATAGCCTGCAGAAATTCCGGCTTCGTGACACCGAGACCGCTAAAGTCCAATCTGTCTGCACGCTTCTCAGCTTCACTGGCGCTCAGGTTGCCGGATCGATAGGCCGACAACAGCCCGCGCACGTTCGCGACGTTGCGATAGGTGTTGTCCGAGGCAAGGCCGACCGACGAAAGGATCGTCTGCCCGGTGGAGGCGGGGCTCGTCCCGGCGCCGAACGTTCCCACGACCCTCTGATAATTCGCTTTCTCCGCCGATGCCTGCGCGCGCAGATTTATCGCCATAAGCTGCGCATTGAGCCGCAGCATCTCGTTCTGGCTCTTGAGCTTGCCCGTCGTGAGGTCGAACATGTCGCCAAGGACGCCTTGGGCGTCGGCAAGGCCACTGGATGCGAGTTCGACGTCCTTCATCGCCTCCTCGGTTTCGAAGAGCTTGGGGAGCAGTGAGGATAGAACGACGACACCGGCGGTGATGGCAATGCCCCACGGGCCCGCCAGGAACGCGCCGAACTTGCCGGCGCCGTTCGTCATCATTGCGATTGCTTGCACCGTCTGCCCGGCCTGCTGCGCGAAGATCTGCATCGGTTTGGTGCCCGATGCGAACTGCGTGGCAACGTCGTTGATCTGGTACGATAGCTGCTGCATGCCCGCCTGCATGGCGCCGGACTGGCCTTTGATCGCAGTTCCAGCGGTCCGATAGGTCTGGATCGTGTTGCGCAGGCTCGCGCGGAACTGCTCTTGCGAGATGATACCGAGTCGATAGGCTTCCTTGAGCTGGGTCGCTTCCTTGCGGTAGTTCGCCAGGGCCGCGATACTCGGGTTCACCCGGGCCTGCAGCGCCTGCATCTCGCGCGAGAACTGACCCACCGAAACGCCCATGCGCTGTGATGCGGCGTACACCTCCTTACCGGTGGTGTTGAACTGCTTGGCGATCGCTGCTGTCTTGGATTGCGCCTTAGTCGCTTCCCGCCCGAATTGAGCGGAGTCCATGCCCAGTTGGACAAGCAGCGATCCGACTGTGGTTGCTTGCGCCATGTCTGAACCTTCTGATTATGGGGAAGTGGGCGAGGCCTATTCCGCGTGCCTCGCCCACCCAGGAGCTCCGGCGGTTCTCTCTGGACCGCCGGCCTTGGGGTTATGCTGCCGGGATAATCCCCTTCAGACGCGCGAAGGATGCGGCATGGGCAAGCTGTACATCGGCGCGCATCCAGACCAGGAAGCCCACCTGCCCATAGTCGGCGTACCGCTCCTTCAGGACGGTGATGTTCATCTGGTCGCGCATGCCGATGAACATGTCCCGGTAGTTGCCGAACACGATCGAACTCGCATCGGTGGCCGTGCCCTGAGTCTCAGTGATGCTCGCCGCCGTGGTTGCCAGCTTCGGAATTCGGGCGATCATCTCAGGGACCGTGAGCGGGTTGTCCTGCGTGTCCTTCAGCTTCGCAAGCGCGGCGCCGGTACGCGGATGCCAGATTGCCGCGGTCGGATCAGCTGCATTGGCAAGCTGCATCGCGTAAACCGTATCGATCATCTCGTCGTAACTGGTCAGCGCGGCGCCATTGGTGCCCATCGAGACACTGCCAATGCCGGAAGTGTTGACGACGCCGACCGGGCCATCGTCAGTGCCGTCGCCCCAGATCGCGACGCGATCCAGTTCAAGAGCCATGACCTGCGCGAACGCATTGGTCAGCATTTCCGACACGTTCACGCTGTCAGTCAAAAGCTCGCGAGATACCTTTACGATTCCGGCCAACGCCTTCGCTTCGAGCAAGATGCGCGAGAAAACGGGGTCGCTGTCATCGATCTGGGCATTCTCAAGGCGCCATGAGACAGTCGGGTCGGTATCAAGCCGGGCAATTGCCAGCGACGAAGAATCCATCTGCACGGTGCGCGCGCCGGCGCGGATGGCGACAGACTGCGAGCGCAGGCGATCGATGAATTCAGCCGCCAGCGGAGCTGGAACGGTATAGCCGCCTTCACTGGCAGTGCCTTCGGAAAGGGCGCGCTTCTCGGCTTCGTTGCGGGGGCCCGCGACGATCGCACGGACATGATCGCCGAACGACATGCCTCGGTTACGCTCGGTGGCGAACTTCTCGTTTCGCTCCAGGACGCGGACGGGCGCGCCACGCTGGTCAGTCCAGCCACTCGGAAAGTCGTAGTGATTCAACCCATCGGCTGCTCCGAAGGCAGTCCGGCCGCCCATGTCGGGACGCCGGCTTGCCCGCTCTGCCTCGTCCTCCTCTTCCATGCGTGCTTCGTCCAGGTCGAGAGAGTTGAGGTCGAGCGCTCGCATGGCAGCATCGTGCTTCCGCTCGAGCTCCGCGACCTTACCTTCGGGAGCCGCATTCAGCTCGGCGAGGATCGAGCGAGCGTCGTCGACGAGCTCGATGCGCTTGCGTTCCAGTTCGATGATCTTTGCGGATTTCATTTTGTCAGTCTCCTGGGCGCGGTCACGCGACCGCCACCCTCTAAAGAGTTGTGCAGTCGCGCAGGCCGGGAGCCTGACGAACCTCCGCTGCTTTTTTGGTCCAGCGGGCAAACCTATGACAAGCGCGCTACCACATCGTAGGCGCTTCGGTCAACTCATCCCGGCCTCTAGGAGCTGCTGCTCCGCGAGGTCCGAAGCGTCCCGCATCTTTTCGATCGCAGGGACTGGGCCAACTAACTGCGCGAGCGCCTCCATGGCCGCGGCGACCGTTAGCAACGCGGCGTCGTGCCGGGGGATCCCGGCCATCTCACAAGCGGTGACGATACCGACAGCCATGGTCCGGCTGGTCGCAACGAACTGCTTCTCAGTCATCGAAGAATTCATCATGACCTCCATCGCTTGGAAAACTCGGTGCCCTTGATCGATCCACCGGCGTCGCGGCCAACTTGGAGAGGATGGCCGAGTAGATCTGTGCGTTGTTGATGCTCAGGCCATGCATCTCCGTCAGTTGCGCCCGAAACGTAGCAGCGAGGTCAAGCATCGCCCGATCCGCTTCCATCAGCCAAGGCAACTCGTCCTTGAACAGCCGCCACGCCTTCTTCTGCTTGGCTGTCAGATGCCTTGATGGTTCTCCCAGCAGCGGAGACGTCGGATCGTTCCGCCCGGCGTGCCTGCCCGGGTTCTTCCGGTCGGCTCCGGTCATCTTCGCCACCTGGGGTGGCAACCTGTGGCTCATTTTTTGCCCCTTTCCATAGATTTGCACTGTGGATGCGAAAATTTAGGCTCCCGTGCGCCAGAGACCCCCTCGACCGTCGAGTTCGACCCACCCCCCTCTCGGCTTGCTCTTGATGGAGGCGTCTGGCGAGGATGCGCTGCCATGCCGGATGATCGCTCACGCGCCTGCCTTGATCGTTGCCAGCCGCGTCAGGCCCTTGGGCGTCACCATGACCTGCTCAATGAGGCGGTCTGGCATCCCATGCCGGCGCAGCGTCAGGCCCTTGTGCTCGAGCATACCGCTGTCGAGCTTGGCTTGGTAGGCAACCCAATGCCCGCCATCACTGCGGCGGTAGGTCCAATGGTTCGCCTCAAGCCACGAGAACAGGCGGCGAGGGGGGACACCTAGCGCCTTAGCTGCGTCGGTAACGCAGAGTGCGCCGTCGGCCTGTGTGAGTCTCGCCAGTGCTTCAACCTGCGGCTCGAGCTCTGCCACACGCGCCTCGGTCGCCATGGCGTTGCTTGTATGGTCGAGCAAGAGCCTATGGAGGACTGCAGGATCCTTGAGGTCGAGCGTGGCGGCTGGGGCTCCATACGAGCCCGTGCGACGGATCGAGGGCAAAACCTCCGACGTCAGCCACTTGGTGAAGCGTTTGGCGCCCTGTTTGCGGCTGCGAAACATCAGCTTGTAGATGCCGCTCTCGTTGATCGCTCCGACCGACTGCATGCCCCCAAGGGTGTCGACAATCACGACGCCCTTTTCGTCGTCATCCAGCCGAGCCAACGCGGCGCGGTGATTGGCAATGTCGAGTGCGGCGCAAACGTCCGCAGCTACAAACCATGGCTGACCATCTCGATCGATGATCCGAACCGGCCTGCTTTCAAAACTGTAAGGGGTGATTGCGTTCATCGCACGATCCCTTCGATGACATCCAGATTGGTCAGACCCTCATCAATTGCCCTATCTAGGGCGGTGCGACGATCACGGGCTAAGCCCATCCCGATTTCGCGGTCTGATTTACGGCGGGCTGATGTTCCAGCCGCACCTTGAGCGCTGTCGTACTTGCCCTCGAGGATCTTCACGAAGTTGCTCTCGGACAGGATGAAGTTGAAATCGGCGCGCCAGCCGCGCTCGTTGCCGCCGCGCAGGAACGATGATTGCTCGATGTTGCGCCACACGTTGGCCCAATCGTCGATCGAGAACCGCTTGGCCTGCGTCCGAGCCTTGCGCTTGCGGTCCTCGGTCAACTTCACCACCGTGACGAGACCGCATCGGGCTGCGAGGTCGTTCCAAGCATCAACGATCTCAGCAACCGAGAGGGAAGGTTCGCTGCCAGGCGAACTCTCTTCTGACGGTTCTTGATGGTTCTCTGATGGTTCTATTACGGTTTGGGTGTCACCGTGACGGGGGTGGGGTGCCTCTGTGACGGGGGTGGGGTGTCGCTCTGACGGGGGTTCCCGCCTCTGTGGCACCGGTGCCGTATTGACGGGGGTGCCAACGTGACGGGGGTTAAGGAAGTAGAGGCAGCCTCTCCCGTGGACGTCATCGCGACGCAGTAACCCCTTTTCCTTAAGCGCTTGAATCGCCCTTTGGACCGTGCGTTCGCTTGCGCCAGTCTTGCGCATGAGCGTTGATATTGAAGGCCAGCATTTGCCTTCGTCGTTGGCGCAGTCCGCCAGTGCGAGCATTACCAGTTTTTCGGTCGCAGGGAGGTCAGTATCCCAGACCAGCGTCATCATTCTGATGCTCATCGGCCACCCCCAAACGCCAGTGCAGCGAGTTGGACGGCCAGTTCCGGGCGAACCGACAGGTTCTGAATCAGGTGGAGAGCCTGGTATTTGGCGAGCCCGTAGCTCGCACATAACTCGCCATCACCCGTTGCACGGGCTGGCTGAGTTTCACTAAGTTGTTGATTCTTGGCGCACCCGACAGGATTCGAACCTGTGGCCTCTGCCTTCGGAGGGCAGCGCTCTATCCAGCTGAGCTACGGGTGCAGTGGACGGGCGAGTAGCAGAGGCCGCAGGCGGTTTCCAGCGCCAAATCACGAATTTGGTGACGCTCTTGCCCGCTTTCCCCAGTCTGCATCGCAGTGGTGCTGCATCGAGGAGGAAAAGCGGCCTTATCCTCCGGGCTTCACGGGTTAGGAAATTGGCAAGCGGCGCAGCGGTAATAGGCCGGAGATGGACAGGACTTCCAAAGCGCACGGTAGCAACGGTACGAATGGCCGCGCGCCCGATGGCCAGAGGCCTCGGCCCGGTCGGCCAAATTTCGGCAAGGGCACCGGCAATACGCTCAGCCTGAAATGGTCGGCCCTGCATGATGCCGCCCAGGCGGTGGCCACAATTGCCGGCGCAGCACCCGAAGTCGCCGTCGATGAAGTCAGGCGTTTCCCGGTCTCCATGCGCGAGGCAGGCGGCTGGCGGCTCCAGCATGCCGAACAGGGAATCGCGGATCTGACCTCGATCATGGAGCCGGGACTGTCCGCCCTGTTGGCGGCTCTGGCGCGTGGGGCAAACCCTCAGGCGGCGGCACTGGCGTTGTGGAACGAGTTCCTCGAGGCGCGCAATGCCCTGCTCGAACTCCTGCCGCCCGAGCGGCAGTCGGCACGCCGTCCGAGCTGAGTCCCGTCCGGGTCCGGTTGGATCGGGCTTGCCAGTTCTCTTTATGTTCCTATTATTGCCGGATGGCCGATACCGATTCCCCCGGGTTGATTCCGCAGACCGATCCCGGTTCCTTCGCCGCCCCCGATGTCGTTCGCGGCATCGGGCGGCTCTTTGCCCGCAACGATATCTGGTGCCTGACCGAAATGCCGCTGCGCTGCGGGCGGCGGGCCGACCTTATGGGCATAGATGCCAAGGGGCATGTGGTGATCGTCGAGATCAAGGTCAGCCGGGCAGACCTGCTGGGCGACGGCAAATGGACCGACTACCTCGATTACTGCGACCGATTCTACTGGGGCCTGCCCCCGTCGCTCGATCGCTCGCCGCTGGAAGGAGAAGCCTTTCTGCCAGACAAGTGCGGGGTCATCGTCGCGGATGGCTACGACGCCGAGATCCTGCGCCCTGCCCCCTTGCGACAGCTTGCCGCCGCGCGCCGCAAGGTGGAAGTCGAGCGCCTCGCGCGCGCATCGCTGCGCCGGCTGGTCAACATCGCCGACATGCACACGTCGCAGTGGGGCGGGTGATCGCGGCCAGCCCCGTTTGAGGCCCCGAAACACCCGGATTTCAGGGCTTTATCGGGGTTACTGCCCTGCCTGCGAGCCGCGCGAGAATCGCCCGCTTTCCCTTGGCCGGCAACATCGGCCAGTCGGCGATTTCGTCCATCGTACGCTTGCACCCAAGGCAGAAGCCGGAGCCCGGATCGATCCGGCACACGCCGGTACAGGGGGATGGCACGGAGTTCATGGGCGCGCTTGAGCAGGTGACGCGAAAAGCGGCAAGCGCAATTTTCTTGCGATTTGTTGCAATGCACCCTAAAGGAGCCGCCGTAACCGGCGCGTGGGTTCCAGCCCGCCGCAGTCCGAGAGCAGCGTGAGGTCGTTGCGCGTCAACCGCGCGAAGACCGGCCCGGACGAGCGGTTGCCTTTGAACCAAGCTTCCTTCTTCACGCAGGGTCGCCCGAAACGAACCCTTGCTGTGTTCGCGGGCAACGGTGCTCGCGCGCTCCGCACTTATTGAAAGTGACGTATGTCCTATTTTTCCGAACTTGGCCTTGCCGAGCCCATTCTTCGCGCGCTCCAGACCAAAGGTTACACCGATCCCTCGCCGATTCAGCGCAAGGCGATTCCTTCGCTGCTGGAAGGCCGCGACCTGCTGGGCATCGCCCAGACCGGCACCGGCAAGACCGCCGCGTTCTCGCTGCCTTCGCTGCATCGCCTGGCCGCCGATCCCAAGCCGCGCAACAACGCCGGCTGCCGCATGCTGGTGCTTTCGCCCACGCGTGAGCTGGCGGCGCAGATTGCCGACAACATGCGCGGCTATGCGAAGTTCCTGAACCTTTCGGTGCAGTGCATCTTCGGCGGCGTACCGGTGGGCAAGCAGGCCCGCGCGCTGGAGCGCGGCTGCGACATTCTAGTCGCCACGCCCGGTCGCCTGCTCGACCTGATCGACAACCGCGCGCTTACGCTTCGCCATGTCGAGATCTTCGTGCTCGACGAAGCCGACCAGATGATGGATCTGGGCTTCATCGTGCCCCTCAAGCGCGTCGCCGCACTGCTGCCCAAGCAGCGCCAGAGCCTGTTCTTCTCGGCCACCATGCCGCAGGCGATCGCGGAACTTGGCAAGCAGTTCATCAACAACCCGGTGAAGGTCGAAGTCGCGCCGCAGTCGACCACGGCAGAGCGCGTCGAACAGTACGCGACTTTCATCAACCAGGCGGAGAAGCAGGCGCTCCTGACCCTGCGCCTGCGCGAAGGCCTCGCCCCCGATGCGGCTGAGAAGGCCGAGCACGGCGCCATCGACCGCGCGCTCGTCTTCACCCGCACCAAGCACGGTGCCGACCGCGTCGTGCGCCATCTGACCGCTGCGGGCATCCCGGCCGCCGCGATTCACGGCAACAAGAGCCAGGCCCAGCGCACCGCCGCACTCGGCGGCTTCCGCCAGGGTACGGTGCGCGTCCTCGTCGCCACCGACATCGCTGCGCGCGGCATCGACGTTTCGGGCGTGAGTCACGTCTACAACTTCGAGATCCCGAACGTACCGGAACAGTATGTCCACCGTATCGGCCGCACTGCGCGCGCCGGTGCCGATGGCGTCGCGATCAGCTTCGTCGCGCCTGACGAAAAGCCCTACATCCGCGACATCGAGCGCCTGACCCGCATCAAGCTGGCGCCGCTGCCGCTGCCCGAGGACTTCCAGAAGCAGGCTGCCCGCCTTCCCGCTCCGGCCCGCAAGGCACCGGCCCAGCCGCAAGGTTCGGGCAAGCCGCGCGGGCAGCAGGGACGTGGTGGCGGCAGCCGCGGCGGTGACGATCGTCGCCGCGACCGGCCCCAGGGCGATCGCCCGCGCGGCGAACGTCCGCATGGCGAGCGCACAGCCGGCGGTGAACGCCCCCGTCACGATGGCCAGCGTTCAGACCGCCGCGCCGAGCACGCCAGCGAGGAAGGTGGCGAGCGCAAGCGCCGTTTCCGTCCGCGCGGGCCAAGCAGCGTCGGCGCGCACAAGGGTAAGGTTCGCCGCGCAGGCTAGTCACGCCATCGCCCAACAGGCATAAGGCACGGTAATGCCAGCGAGCTTGGGTCCGGGTCCTTGGGCGGTGATCGCCTCCGCTGCCGTCATGACGGCAATCGTCGGCGCACGCTACCTGATAACCTCGGGCCTGTTCGCCCTGATCACCCATCGGGTCCGCCCGGGTCTCTACCGGGGCCTGCGCGGACAGATCGGCCGGGAGATCGGCTGGTCGATGCTCTCTGCGGCGATCTACGGCATTCCCGCCGGGATCGTCGCTTGGGGCTGGCAGGAGCGGGGCTGGACACGGATCTACGCCGATCCGCAAGCCTTCCCGCTGTGGTGGATGCCGCTCTCGCTGTTCCTCTATCTCTTCCTTCACGATACCTGGTTCTACTGGACCCACCGCTGGATGCATCGGCCCGTTCCGTTCCGGATCGCCCATGCCGTGCACCACGCCAGCCGGCCGCCGACGGCCTGGGCGGCGATGAGCTTTCATCCCATCGAAGCCGTGACCGGCGCAATCGTCATCCCCGCCCTCGTCTTCTTCGTGCCGATTCATGTCGGCGTGCTGGGACTTGTCCTGCTGATCATGACCGTCATGGGCATCACCAACCACATGGGTTGGGAGATCTTCCCGCGGTGGCTCGTTCATTCGCGCGCAGGGCACTGGCTGATAACGGCCAGTCATCACAACCGCCATCACGAGTTCTATCGATGCAACTACGGGCTCTACTTCCGATTCTGGGATCATCTTTGCGGGACCGACAAGGGCCTATCGGTGCCCTGACGCTGGCCCTTTGCCTGCCGCTGGCAACGGCGGCAGCGCCCGTGTCGCGCATCGACAAGGCCGACGTTTCGGCCACGGTCACCGATCTGCGATCCGTCAAGGGGCAGATCCTCGCCTGCCTGACAACGCGGCCCGATGCTTTCCCGGACTGCGCGAAGGACCCGCATGCCCTGACCCGCATCGTTCCGGCCGGGGCCAATGTCCGCATCGATTTCGGAACCGTGCCTGACGGGCGCTATGCCATTGCGCTCGTCCATGACGAGAACGGCAACGGCAAGCTCGACAAGAGCCTGATGATCCCGCGCGAAGGCTTCGGCTTCTCCCGTGATGCGCCGGTGCGCATGGGACCGCCCAGCTTTGCCAAGGCCGCCTTTCCGGTCGAGGGCGAGGACGCCCACGTCTCGATCCGCATGCGCTACATCCTGTAAATCGGTAATTTCTTCGCAGGAAGATAACAGGCGCGCTTAGCGCTTGCCCGCCGCGCGGCAGCGGAATACCCCCGGGCAGTGGTACAGGGAAGCAGCGAAAATCAGGGCGCAGGCAGCGTCGTAGCCGATCGGCCCGGCGGCAAGCGCGAAGGTGGCACCTTCTCGCCGTTTCGCTACCCGATCTTCCGGGCGATCTGGATTGCCAACCTGTTTTCCAACATCGGCTCGACCCTGCAGTCGGTCGGTGCTGCCTGGCTGATGACCGAGCTGACGCCGTCGCACCAGCTGGTCGCGCTGGTGCAGGCATCCGCAACCGTTCCGATCCTGCTGATCGGCGTCTTTGCCGGGGCCATTGCCGACAACTACGACCGGCGCCTGGTGATGCTGGTCGCGCAAGTCGGGATGCTGCTGGTCTCCAGCATTCTTGCCGGTCTTGCTTATGCCGGCTTGATCAATCCGATGCTGTTGCTGGCCTTCACGCTGACCGTCGGGATCGGTACCGCGCTCAATTCGCCGGCATGGCAGGCCTCGGTGCGCCAGCAGGTCCATCCCAGCGAACTGCCGCAGGCGATCGCGCTCAATTCGATCTCGTTCAACATCGCCCGCTCGGTCGGACCGGCCCTTGGCGGTATCCTCATATCGCTGTGGGACGTGTCCTTCGCGTTCCTGATCAACGCGGTAAGCTACATCGGCCTGATCGCCGTACTGCTCTGGTGGCGCCCCCCGCCCCGCCAGATCGACCGGCGGCCGATCCTGCCCGCAGTCGGAGTCGGCCTGCGCTATTGCGCTACCTCGCATCAGTTGCGACGCATCCTCATCCGCGGCTTCGCACTGGGCTTTTGCCTTGCCGCCTATCAGGCGCTGCTGCCGACGGTGGTCAGCGACCACATCAAGGGCGACGAATTCGATTTCGGCCTGATGCTGGGCCTGTTCGGCATCGGCTCCATCTGCGCCGCCCCGTTCGTGCGCACGATCATCCGCCGGATCGGGCTGGAAGGCATCATCCTGTCAGGCTCGGCGATCTTCGTCGTCTCGCTTTCGATGCTCGCCGCGACCCACGATATTCGCTACGCCCTGCCCGCCGCATTCGTTTCCGGCATGGCCTGGGTGCTGATCCTCACCACGCTCAACACGGCCGTCCAGATGCGCTCGCCGGACGAGATCCTGGGTCGCTGCCTGTCTATCTACCAGGCCGTGACTTTCGGCGGCATGGCCATCGGCTCATGGGTGTGGGGCGCCGCGGCCGACTGGCGCGGCCTTCCCTTCGCGCTTCATGGAGCTGCCTCGGTCCTGGCGATTTCCTTCGTGATTCTGCGCTACCTGGCACCGATGCCCAAGCCCGGCGAAGGCGTGCTGCGCAGCCAGTGACGCAATAGGAACAGCCGGTCGCAATCGCGGCGGGTGCCGCCGTGCCCGGCCCCTGTGTCGTGACCTGCAATGCCGGTGCAACTGAGCCCGACAGACGCCGGACACGAAAAAGGGGAGCGTTTCCGCTCCCCTTTTCCTGAATTCGAATGGCTGTGAAGCCAGTCTGACGCTTAGCGCTTCGAGAACTGGAAGCTGCGGCGTGCCTTGGCGCGGCCGTACTTCTTACGTTCAACGACGCGGCTGTCGCGGGTCAGGAAGCCGGCAGCCTTGACGGTGGCGCGCAGGGTCGGCTCGTACTTCGAGAGCGCCTGCGAGATGCCGTGCTTCACAGCGCCGGCCTGGCCCGAGAGACCGCCGCCCTTGACGGTGGCGACGACGTCGTACTGCTCTTCACGACCGGTGATCGCGAAGGGCTGGTTGATGACCAGACGCAGGGTCGGACGCGCGAAGTAGACTTCCTGGTCACGGCCGTTGACGATGACCTTGCCGGTGCCGGGCTTCAGCCAGACGCGAGCAACGGCGTCCTTGCGGCGGCCGGTGGCGTAGGCGCGGCCCTGTGCGTCGAGCTCCTGCTCGCGCAGCGGCGCGTTCGAGACGGGGGCAGCCACGACGGTTTCGTCAGCAGCGGCGACTTCGCCGAGGTCCTTGAGGTCGGACAGGCTCTGGACGGTATCGGTATCGGACATTACGCGCCCACCTTGTTCTTGCGGTTCATGGAAGCGACGTCGAGCGCTTCGGGCTGGGTACCACCGTGCGGGTGCTCGCTGCCGGCATAGACATGCAGGGCGCGCATCTGGTCACGGCCAAGCGGACCACGGGGGATCATGCGCTCAACGGCCTTCTCGAGCACGCGCTCGGGGAAGCGACCGGCGAGGACCTTGTCCGCGGTGACTTCCTTGATGCCGCCGGCATAACCGGTGTGCTTGTAGTAGGTCTGCTGCTTCAGCTTGTTGCCGGTAAAGCGGACCTTCTCGGCGTTGATGACGACGACATGGTCGCCGCAATCGACGTGCGGGGTGAAGCTCGGCTTGTGCTTGCCGCGCAGGAGGTCAGCGATGACGACCGCGAGACGGCCAACCACCAGACCTTCGGCATCGATCAGATGCCACTTCTTTTCCACCTCGGCCGGCTTGATCGACCGGGTGACCTTCGTGAGCGCCTTCATGGCTGGTCTATCCCTATAGTTTCGTGCGAGCACCGCAAGAATCGCATGAGCGCGAATCTCCCGGTGCGCGGGAAGGCGGCCAATTCGTCGAAAAAAGGCTCTAAGTCAAGCTGACTGCGGGATTGCAGAGAGGTAACATGATACCGTTAGGCATTCCCGGCGATCGCCGCGAGCCATGCAGCGGTGCCTGCAGCGGCCGCATCGCAGCGCCAGCCGACAACTGCCGGTTCCTCGTAGGGATGGATCTCGGCAAGGCGCTTGACCGCCGCATCGAGCAGGTCCGAATTGGTCTTGAGCAGGGCCCCGGTCTCGCGACCGGTGCCCTTTTCGCCGTTCCATACGAAGACGGAAGTTATCGGCCCCAGCACATTGCCGCAGGCGATCAGGCGCTCGTCCAGCAGCAGGTGAATGGCGGCGAGCGCGGCTTCATCGTCGGGGAACGGGCACCAGACCAGCGCCGGGACCGGTTCGCCCGCCATTCCCGTCAGACCCCGAGGCCGACCATGTCGCGGCGGCCCAGAATGTGGACGCCCCAGACCGTCACGGCCACGAGCAAGGCTGCGCAGAGCTGGTGCGCAACGGCGATCCACAGGGTCACGCCCGACCACACGGTGAAGATGCCCAGCAGGATCTGGATTCCGAAAGCGCAGTGGATGGCCACCGAAGTCCCGCGTGCACGCAGGGCGCGCATGTGGCGGGCCAGTACGACAAACACGGCAACGACGGCCCATGCCCACCAGCGATGGATGAAATGGGTCATGTAAGGGTCGCTGAACAGGACATGGAGCGGTCCCAGCCCCCATTCCACGCCATCGGGAAAGAGGCTGCCCTGCATCAGCGGCCAGGCCTCGGCATTGAACCAGCCGGAGCCCGCGACGTAGCCGGCGCGAAGCCCTGCGACCATGGCGCCCATGAACAGCTGAAAGGCCAGCATGGACAGGACGATCCCGCCGAAGCGGGTCACGCGGGCCGGCGGCTGGCCGAGCCGCAGTTGCGCAAGGTCGAGTGCGGTCCAGATCAGGCCGCCCAGCGTGACCAGCGCGGTGATGAGATGCGCGGCAAGGCGGAAGTGGCTCACCCGGTCCAGCGCTTCGGGAGACAGGCCGGACGACACCATCCACCAGCCGACCGCACCCTGCAGTCCGCCCAGCGCGAGCAACGCGAGCAGGCGCGGCTTGTAGCCGAGGGGAATCGTGCGCTTGAGCCAGAACCACGCAAGCGGCAGCGCGAAAGCAAGCCCGATGAGGCGTGCAAGCAGGCGGTGCACCCACTCCCAGAAATAGATGAACTTGTACTGCGCCAGCGTCATTCCGGCCGGGCCGTTCACCTCGAGATACTGCGGGATCTGCTTGTAGCCGGCGAATTCCGCCTGCCATTGCGCCTCCGTCAGTGGAGGCAGTGCCCCGGTGATCGGTTTCCACTGGGTGATCGACAGACCGGATTCGGTCAATCGGGTGATCCCGCCCACCGCGACGATGAGGATAACGAGGGCTGCCACGCAAAGCAGCCACCGAACCATCGGCGTGATATCGTCTGATGTGCCTATTATGGGGCGACCGTCTGCGACTCTCATGGCGCAACTCCCTGCGGTTTTGCGACGACTTGCGCAAGGCCCTGCGTGATTCGGCAGCATTGGCCCTTGATTGATGTTACAACATTACATATCTGCATGGCCATGCGCAGCGCCCTGTTCTCGATTCGCGACCGGCTTGACCGTGCAGGTATCGTCCTGAGCGGCCTGTGTGCCGTGCATTGCATCCTCGGGGTGATCCTTGTCGGCATTCTCGGCCTGGGCGGCGAAGTCCTGCTTTCCCCCGCCATCCACCGCTTCGGTCTTGCCCTGGCACTCGTTGTCGGCCTTGTCTCGCTCGGTTTCGGCGTGATGCGCCACGGCCGCGTCGGCCCCCTGATCGTCGGCGGTCTCGGACTGGCGCTGATGGCCATGGCGATCGCGGTGGGCCACGGCCTGCCCGAAGCGGTGCTGACCGTGCTCGGCGTCGCCCTCGTAGCCATTGCCCACATCGCCAACTTGCGCAGTCACGCCCACTCCTGAGCCGCGTCGGTCTTGCGCTGAGAAACAGGCACGCTATCTGCGGGGACATGGCCGCAGAACTCACGCTCACCGTCAATGGCGAACCGCGCCGGACCGCTCCCGGCTCGAGCATCGCCGATCTCGTCACCAATCTTGGGCTGGATCCGAAGAAAGTCGCGGTGGAGCATAACGGCGAAATCGCCCCGCGCTCGACCCTCGCCGATGTGCAACTGGGCGATGGCGACGTGCTGGAGATCGTCCACTTCGTCGGCGGCGGCTGACACGCTGCTGCGCCGCAGGCGCCCTGCCCGCCACCGCGTGCCGGGACAAAGCGGCAAATACGCCTGACACCTGCAAGCCTTGTAACCCCCGCCCTTCCCGCTTACCGCGCGTCTCCGAAAGGAAGCGAACCTTGACCGATACCTCCGCAGACACCTGGACCGTTGCCGGCCGCACATTCCGCTCACGCCTGATCGTGGGCACCGGCAAGTACAAGGACTTCGAGCAGAACGCCGCCGCGGTGGAAGCTTCGGGCGCGGAAATCGTCACTGTCGCGGTGCGCCGGGTCAACATCTCGGATCCCAAGGCGCCGATGCTGACCGACTTCATCGACCCGAAGAAGATCACCTACCTGCCCAACACCGCAGGCTGCTTCAACGCCGAGGAAGCAATCCGCACCCTGCGCCTGGCGCGCGAAGCGGGCGGCTGGGACCTGGTGAAGCTGGAAGTGCTGGGCGAAGCGCGCACGCTTTATCCCGACATGCGCGAAACGCTCAAGGCGACCGAAGTGCTCGCCGCTGAAGGCTTCAAGCCGATGGTCTACTGCGCCGACGACCCGATTGCTGCCAAGCAGCTGGAGGAAGCGGGCGCGGTAGCGATCATGCCGCTGGGCGCGCCGATCGGTTCGGGCCTGGGAATCCAGAACAGGGTCATGATCCGCCTGATCGTCGAAGGCGCCAGCGTCCCGGTCCTCGTCGATGCCGGCGTGGGCACCGCATCGGACGCTTCGGTGGCGATGGAACTGGGCTGCGAGGGCGTGCTGATGAACACCGCGATCGCCGAAGCGCGCGACCCGATTCGCATGGCACGCGCGATGCGACTCGCCGTCGAGGCCGGTCGCGACGCCTATCTCGCCGGACGCATGCCGACCCGTCGCTACGCCGATCCGTCGAGCCCGCTCGCGGGACTCATCTGAATCCCGCGAGTCCCGGCTGGAATCTTGCTCAATCGTTCTGCGGCGACCTCCGTTAGCCAACGATTGCATAGTTAACGCATTGGTAAACACTTGATGGTTAACTCGTTGACGCGAGGGGGAATACTTCGCGTCATCGGGACGACGATCATGTCTTACGCAGGCACGGCCACTCTGACGATCAGCGAACTGCGGGAGTTCGCCAGCTTTTCTGCAAGTGAACAGCGCTACATCCGGCGCAGCCTCGATGTCGGGCTTGGCCGCCAGGACGCCTTCAAGCTCTGGGCGCGCGACGCCGACGAGTTCAGCTCGATCCGCCGCCAGTACGTCGCTTACCAGGACCTCAAGGCCCTGCGCGCGATGCGCCCGGACGACAGCCGGTTCGAGGATCTGGAAACTTTCATGGGCAAGCTCGTGCGCATGTCGGCCTTCGACCTGGCCCAGGAACGCATCACCACGTTCTCGGCCTATCGCTTTCTTTACGAGCGCCTGCTCGGCGCCTGGGCCCGGCCCTGGCTGCCCGGCGCATTCTGCGGTGCGGCCGCCCTGCCGCAGATCCGCCCGGACCGCCGCAAGGTGCTGCTCCACTCGATCAGCGAAGCCGCGGCCACCGCGCCGGGCTGGTCGGACCGCGAACCCAGCTTCTATCCCGAGTTCATCGAGAAGGAAGCCGCCTGAAGGCCGATAGGGGTGACGCCGTCACCCCCGCCTCGACCTGATCAGTTGCGCTTGCCGAGCGTCTTGCGGATTTCGTCGCGCCACTCCGGCCCTTCGACTTGCGCCAACAGCGATATGTCGACCGGTTCGCGCAAGACGCTGCCCTGTCGAAGCGCGATGCCATAATCCTGCCGCCCGAAGGTTCCGGGCAACATTCCCAGTCCCTCATCGTCACCATTGCGCACCATGTAGCGCAGCAGCGGCTCGTCATAGACGAACGCGTCGATCTTGCCCGCACTCAGCGCGGCGAGCCCCGATTGCACGTCTGGATAACCGGTGAAGCCGATCCCCTCGCCGGTCAGCCAATCGTCGGTTGCCGAGCGACGGATCGACCCCACGTTGACCCCGGGCAGGTCGTCCGGACCGGCAACCGCGCCTGAGAGGCGCCCCGCCGTCAGCGAAGAAGCGATCATGCCGGTAAAGGTCGAAATGATAAGGATTGCAGCGAACATCCAGACCAGGGCGATGGCCTTTCCGGCCGGTGTGCGCGGCGCCTTGTCGCCATAGCCGACCGTCGTCATCGTCACGGCGGAAAACCAGAAGCCCGATCCGATCCCCTCGGGTCCTTCCGCAAACTCATCGGGATTGTGGCGTCGTTCGACCAGCCAGAACAGCAACCCCACGATCAGCAGCAAGGCCGACAGCGCCAGCACCGCCTTGAGGAAATCGAGCGTGAAGAAATTGCTCATCAGCGAAAGCCACGTGCGCGGCGACTTGTGCACGGCGATCCCGAATCCGGTGGGATAGAAGGGGTGTGTGAAATCGACCTTGGCTTCGCGAGCGGACGTAATGGTCAGCGCGCCGACACTCGCATCGTACCGACCGTCGGCGACACCATCGATCATCCCGGCAAGGTCGGATTCGACGAAGCGGTAGTCATAGCCGCTTTCGGCGGCGATGCGCCGCCACAGGTCGATCGCCAGGCCGCTCCAGTCGCCGTTGGGGTCCTTCATGGCGAAGGGCGGCGCTTCACGGGTGGCGACGATAAGCTGGTCCTGTTCCTGTGCCGCAGCGACACTTGGCATCAGGGCCACGGCCAGAACAGCCAAGATAAGTCTGAGAAAGGTGGATGAGCTTTGCGGTCTGCAGGCCAGCGTTCGATCTCCCCTGTTGCACTCTGGTTAAGCTGCCGAGCGTACAGCCTAACATGAAATGGCCTGCTTCCGCACAACGCCCCGAATTGGCCAAATGACCGCTGAGCCCCAACCCGCGATGGCTATCCGGCAGGCTTCACCTATATCTGCACCATGACTGACGCCGAAACCGACGCTCCGCCAAAGACTTCGCCCGGATTTCCCACCTTCGGCCTTGCGCCCTGGTCGATCGCCGTTCCGCTGCTGGCCATTGCCGCCCTCGCGTTGGGCAAGCCGGCCGGCATCGGCGTGACCGTCGCCCTTGCCCTCGTGCTGGGCGGGGCGATCATGTCGGCGGTCTATCATGCCGAAGCCATCGCCCATCGCGTGGGTGAGCCGTTCGGCACCCTGATCCTGGCCTTTGCGGTTACCGTGATCGAGACTTCTCTGATCGTCTCGATCATGTTGAGCGAGGGCGCGGGGGCGCAGTCGCTGGCACGCGACACGGTGATCGCCGCCATGATGATCACGATCAACGGCATCGTCGGCGTGTGCCTGCTGATGGGCGGCCGACGCCACCACGAGCAGGGCTTTACCCAATCGGGTGTCAATCACGGCCTTGCCATGGTCGCGACGCTGTCGATCCTGACCCTGGTCCTGCCCAATTTCACGACGAGCGAGCCCGGCCCCTTCTACAATGCCAAACAGCTTGCCTTCGTCGCGGCGATATCGCTGATTCTCTACGCCACATTCGTCGTCGCGCAGACCATCCGGCACCGCGACCACTTTCTTTTCGACGATCCCGAAGGCGTCGACCACCATGCGGAAGTACCGCGCAACAAGGCCCTGGCCGCCGGTGTCCTTCTGCCGCTGGCGCTGATCGGCGTGGTCATGCTCGCCAAGGCGCTATCGCCCTCGATCGAGGCCGGGGTCTCGGCCATCGGCGCGCCGCACGCGATGGTCGGCATCATCATCGCCGCGCTTGTCCTTGCCCCTGAAAGCTTCGCGGCCATCAGCGCGGCCAAGGCGAACCGCGTCCAGACGAGTCTCAACCTCGCGATCGGGTCGGCCCTGGCGACCATCGGCCTGACGATCCCGGCCGTCGCCCTGACCTCGCTCGGCATGGGACTCGATCTCGAACTGGGTCTGTCGATGAAGTCGATCGTGCTGCTCGGGCTCACACTGCTCGTGGCGACGCTGACGTTGAGCACGGGCCGCACCACCATGGTGCAGGGCGTGGTCCACCTCGTGATCTTCGCGACCTACCTGTTCATCACGCTGGTGCCGTGATCAGCGGCCCCCGTCCGGCCCGGTCTCAGTTGCGATAGAGAACGTCGATCCGGTCGCCGTAGGCTTCGCGCACCTTGTGGCGGCGGATCTTGAGGCTGGGTGTCATCATCTCGTTCTCGATCGAGAAGGGCTCGTCGGCGAAGACGAACTGGCGAACCTTCTCGATGACCGAGAGTTCGGCATTGACCCGGTCGATGGCCCCGCGGATCGCGTTGCGAAACACCGGCAGGTCCTGCAGGGCCCTGATGTCGAAGGGAATATCGTTCAGGCGGCTCCACTCCAGCGCCCAGTCCGCGTCAGGCACGATCAGCGCGACGACGTAGGGCCGCCGGTCGCCGCTGACCATGGCCTGCGCGATCTCCGGCTGCAGGGTCAGCATCGATTCGACCTTCTGGGGCGAGATGTTGTCGCCCTTGTCGTTGACGATCATGTCCTTCTTGCGGTCGGTGATCTTGATCCGACCGGCATCGTCGAAATGGCCGATGTCACCGGTATGCAGCCAGCCGTCGATCAGGACGTTCGCCGAGGCCGCCTCGTTCTGCCAGTAACCGCGCATGACCAGTTCGCCGCGGGTCAGGATCTCGCCGTCCTCGGCAATCCGGACCTCGACCCCGCGCAGGGGCGGGCCCACGGTATCCATCGCCAGCCCCGCGGCGGGGCGGTTGCAGCTGATCACCGGGCCGGCCTCGGTCTGGCCATAACCCTGCAGCAGCGTCAGGCCCATCGCATCGAAGAAAACTCCGATTTCGGGATTGAGCGGAGCGCCGCCGGAAACCAGCGCCTTGATCCGCCCGCCGAAGCGCGCCCGGATCTTGGGCCGCAGGGTATGTTCGAGCAGCAGGTCCAGCGGATAGTCGGTCAGGCGCCGTTGCCCGGCCGCCTTGCGAGCCCCGACGCCGAGCGCCAGATGCATCAGCCGCGCGGGCAGGGCGCCCTGCTTTTCCACCTGCTTCATGATCCGCGTGCGCAGGACTTCGAAAAGCCGCGGCACGACGACCATGATCGTCGGGCGCACTTCCTCGATATTGGACGCCAGCTTGTCGAGCCCCTCGGCGTAGTAGATCTGTCCGCCCAGACCGATCGGAAAGAACTGGCCGCCGGTATGTTCGTAGGCGTGGCTGAGCGGGAGGAAGGACAGGAAGGTCTCTCCGGCATCCCAGCCGAAATCGTCGCGGATGATCTCCGCCGCGCCAGCGATGTTGGTCAGCAGCATGCCGTGATGCTGGCGCACCCCGCGCGGCGCGCCGCCGGTTCCGCTGGTGTAGATGATGCAAGCCAGGTCCTGCCGGGTGACATCCACCAGCCGCGCCTCCACCTCGGCGCGGGCGGCCACCGGATCGCCGGTCAGGAGCGCGGCCCATTCGTGCGTATCGTAGACGCCGCCCTGCATCCCCGGAACCCGCTCCATGCCCACGACATGGCGGCACAGGTCGGTCTGGACGATGGCCGGCAAGAGCTGGCGGGACAGCTTCTCGGTCGAGACGATCGCCGCCCGTGCACCCGAATTTTCCAGGATGTGGATGTGGTCGCGCACGGTGTTGGTCGTGTAGGTCGGCACGGTGACGCACCCGGCAGCCATGATGCCGAGATCGGCGATGCACCATTCGGGCCGGTTCTCCGAGACGATGACCACGCGGTCGCCCGCCTTGAGCCCCATCTGCCGCAGCGACTGCGCGATCAGGCAGACCTTGCGCGCAACTTGCGCCCAACTGAGCGAAACCCATTCCCCGTCGCGCTTGGTCCAGAGCATAGGGGCGTCGCCCAGGCCATCCGCACGCGCCAGGAACAGCGAAACGATGTTCGTACTCTTGTCGAAATCGGCAAGATCCATGTGTGGCATCCGCTCCGGTATAACTCGTCAGGTGCCGGTCTAGGCGGGCAGGCGAGGACCGGCAAGGCTCGCCTTCACGCTGTCAAAACCCCCGAGATCGCTGCAGGTTCGCCAGCCGGCGACCCGGCAGGGAGTGCCCGCCGCGAAAGGAGCGGAAAGCCCGGTCGTCCGGGTTACGTGGTTCCTACGGCCTCGGCGACGGTCGCGAACCCGTCGCGCTTCATCAGCCGCTCCAGCCCCTTGCAGATCGCCTTGGCGATACCCGGACCTTCGTAGACCATCGCGCTGTAGAGCTGCACGAGGCTGGCCCCGGCGCGAATGCGCGCCCAGGCATCCTCGGCCGTGGCAATCCCACCGACGCCGACCAGCGGCATCGCCCCGCCTGTCGCCTTGCGGAAGTCGCGCAGGCGCTGCTGGGCCAGGTCACGCAGCGGCGCGCCAGACAGGCCGCCGCTTTCCCCGGCATGAGGAGAGGAGAGGGGAGGCCGGGAGATCGTGGTGTTCGAAACGATCAGTGCGCCGAGCTTGCGGTCGATGGCAATGCGCGCGATCGCATCGATGTCGGCCGGTTCCAGATCCGGCGCGACCTTGAGGAAGATCGGCGGCCCGTCGGCACCGCAAACCGCGCCACGCGCCTCGATCACGGCATCGAGCAGACCGGTGAGGGCCGATTCGTCCTGCAGCGCACGCAGGCCCGGGGTGTTCGGGCTGGAAATGTTGACGGCAAGGTAGCTGGCGAGCGGCGCCATCAGCCGGGCCATCGTTGCATAGTCGGCCACGCGGTCGACCGAATCCTTGTTCGCGCCGATATTGATGCCGACGACTCCGGGCCTGCCGAGCCGCGCTTCGAGCCGTTCGACCGCCGCCTGGGCGCCGCCATTGTTGAATCCCATGCGATTGATCACCGCGCGGTCCTCGACCAGGCGGAAAAGACGCGGTTTGGGATTGCCGCTTTGCGGCAAAGGCGTGATCGAGCCGACTTCGGCAAATCCGAAGCCGAGGCCGAGCAGGGCGTCGGGAACTTCGCCGTCCTTGTCGAAGCCGGCAGCCATGCCGACCGGATTGGCAAATTCGATCCCTGCGACTCGCGTGGCGAGGCCGGCTGCAAAGCCGGGCGCCTTCCTGGCCGGTGCATGCTTCAGGGCCTTGAGCGCAAGGCCATGGGCCTTTTCGGCATCGATTCGGAACAGGGCGGGACGAACAAGAGTGTAAATCACGGGGCTCCGCATAAGCTTGGAAGGGAACGATCTCAAACGCTTCTTTTCCGCAAGACAGCATGAAAAATCGATTGTTGTCTGCAACCTGTTAGGCGCTCGTGTCGCAATTCTACAATAAATTGGCGCGGTCGCAGCATACATGAGACCTGCGACCCGAAGGGCTCGTAGCGGGATGCGCACGAGTTCTTTATTACCTAAAGGCGGTTTCCTGTCTCGACGGGA